>JAGVPF010000066.1 GCA_020052325.1 archaeon | reverse complement strand
GTATGAGGGCCCGAACCCGGGCATGGATGCCCTGTTAACGATTACCTGCGGGGGCAACCCCGTGGAGACCAGCTATGCCTGCCCCGAGGACGTCGCCACTTCAATCGATATCGTTATCGACGGAAAACGGATTACGGCTACCCCGCACACCGTGACTGCCTTGACGACTTCGATTGGAATCAACGTGACGAACCTCTAATCCTTTTTTTAATCCTTTTAAGGAACGTTTCTATTGCGGTTATGATGAATAGAGGTATTCCTGACAACTGATGAGAACATCATTACTGAACCGCACTTGGTTAAAAAAATGGAAAAAAAGGCCGAAGGCATCCTGCAGATAATCGCGGCAATCGGCATAGCTGCCGCAGTACTGTACTTTTCAAGCGACATTGCGGCCCTTGGAAGCTATGGGTACCTGGGGGCTTTCCTTATCGCCCTCCTGAGTTCGGCTACAATCCTCTTTCCCGCACCCGGCTGGGCCGTGGTCATAGCGATGAGCACTGTCCTGGACCCGGTCATCCTTGGCATAGTGGTTGGCATCGGCTCGGCCATAGGGGAGTTGACAGGTTACCTGGCCGGGGAGGGCGTCCGAGACCTGATGAACAACCGCATAAAGGAGAGCAGAAGGATAGAGGGGCTCGTGCGGAAGCACGATGTCGCGGCCATATTCGTGCTGTCATTCATCCCGAACCCGCTTTTCGATGTTGCGGGGGTCATAGCCGGAAGCTTGAAGATTGCCTGGTGGAGATTCCTGCTGTCGTGTGCCGCCGGACGGATTCTAAGGTACGTCCTTCTTGCGTTTCTGGGCGCTTTCACCCTGCACCTGCTCGCCTGAGAGGTTTCCCGGAACCCTAGAATCAGGAACAAAAAAATAGCGGCTGGTTTGGACGGCCGACCGTCCAAAGCCCGCAATAGAAATAGCGGGGGGTAGATTTGAACTACCGGTCTCTGGGTTATGAGCCCAGCGGGAACTCCAAGCTTCCCTACCCCGCTATAGCTGGATAGAAGTTGCGTACTCATCATGAGGCAATAAACTTTAATACCCACGTAAAAATAATCGGGCGCAAAGAAGGCGCCCGGAAAAAGAAATCATTTCCTCTTCTTCAGGGCAGGTTTCGGCCGTGGAAGCTCCTCGGGTTCCTCCTCAGGCGCTTCTTCAACCGGAGCCTCTTCCTCCTCCGCCTCTTGGGACTCCCTATATGGTTCTGCCCTTGCAACGGGGGGCCTTGCAGGCGGGACTCTTTGCGGTGGGACCGCCCTTGCAGGCTGGCCGCCCTTTTCGGAGTCCATCTTATTGACTATCTTGTGGACCATCTCGCGCTCGAGTTCCTCGTGCTTTTTCGTGTCGTCCTCAAGCTTTCCCCGATGATAGTAGAATCCTGCGAGGAACATGAGGGCGGATACCACAAGAAGCAATCCCGGCAGCCCGACGTAAAGGGCTGGAAGGATGAGGGTTGCGAATTCGTTCTTCACCTTGGCGAACTCGCTTGGCGGAGTGATACCGCACTGCTGCAGCTTGGAGTAATCGTTTGTCGTGACGAAATCCACGACTGCGTTTATCATGCCCGTGGCATACTGGATGATGACGTAGGCCGCCCCGACTATGACGAGCAGGCCAAGGATGACGAAAAGACCGCTTACTAGTTTGTATTTGCTCATATAAGCACCTCCCTGAGGGAATATCAGGATAAACTAAAATAAATCCTCCGGTTGTCCCTGCCCTTGTTCTCGAGCTTCTGGATTTCGATGCGCCCGACCTCCCGCAGGCTCTTCACATGCGTCCCGCCGTCAGCCTGGATGTCGATGCCGGGAATCTCCACGATGCGCAGCGTAGTGATGGACGGGGGAAGCACGTTCGCGAGCTTCACAACACCCGGGATTTTCATCGCCTCTTCCCTCGGGAGGGAGTATGTGCGGAGTTCCGCGCCGCCTGCGAGCGATTCGTTGGCCTTGCGGACGACATCCTCGAATTTGGGCCTGTCGAATGATTCGAGGCTGAAATCGAAGCGGGCCCTGTCTTCTTCAAGCTGGTTCCCGGTTATGAGAACACCGAGCTCGCGATACATTGTCGCGCCTAGAACGTGAGCGGCGGTATGCATCCGCATAAGGCGATAGCGGCGCTCCCAGTCGATGACGCATTTCACACGCGCCCCCGGAGCGAATGCCGCGTCTTTGTCCAATTCGTGGATAACCCTCCCGTCTTTTTTCAATACATTCACAACCCGGAACTCGGAACCGGATGATGCGAGCAGTTTGCCCGTGTCCGAGGGCTGGCCGCCCCCTTTCGGATAGAAGACCGTCCGGTCCAGGATGACCTCCTTCCCGTTTGCTGCGACCACGGTTGAATCGCACTCCCGTAAGTAGCTGTCCTCAAGATAAAGAGCGTCTCCCATAATCTTAAAAATGCAGGAAAACATTATTATTGATATCAAAGAGGATGATGGTTATGGCTGGTGAAGAAGACGCAAGAAGTTCAAGGCGTGATGCACTGCTCGCCATGCACGCGCAGGCAGGGGAGGCCCAGAAGCCGGCAGTCAGGCCGCCAGAGATGCAGCCCCCGCGGGACCTTTCGCAGCTCCGGCCGGTGATGCAGCAGAGCGTATCCGAGCAGGAAAGGAACGCCAGGCAGGTGTTCAACTTCGCGATGGCCGGATTCGTCGCGGCAAAACCGGAAATGGAGACGCAGATGAGGAGGGCAGGCTCCCAGCTGCTGACGCTCTACCAGATGTCGCAGGGTTGATGATATGGCTGAAAACATCTTCAAGAACTGCAAGGTCGAATACGGGTACAACCAAAGGCAGAAAATTTACAGCATCAAAGTCATGCTCGACAACCGCCCGAGGATAGTAACCATCAGGGCCGGGGAGAGCTTCACCGAGGTCTCGCTCGCCGACACGAAGGGCAATATCCTCGAGGTTTTGCGCCAGGAGGACGGCAAGGGAGTGGCGTTTAGCAAGAGCGAATGACGGACGGGCCGGCTTGCGCCCGGGGCGGCAAGAAAGGGGGATGTTCCATGAATGCTAAGGTCAATGCGGCAAAGGCGGCGCTCGAATACGTGAAGGATGGCATGTGCATAGGCCTTGGCAGCGGCTCGACGACGCGCGAATTCATCAAGCTGCTTGGCGAGCGGGTCAGAAAGGGCCTCAAGGTGACATGCGTCACGACGTCTTTCGATTCGAGGATGCTGGCCATAGAAAGCGGCATATTCGTGACCGAAACCGACGCCATCGATGAGATAGACCTTGCCGTGGACGGAGCGGACAAGGTGACCAAGACCGCGCTCCTCAAGGGTGGCGGCGGGGCGCTGACGCGCGAGAAGATAATCGGCTATAACGCCAAGAGATTCATCATCATAGTTGACGAGAGCAAGGTCCAGGAAGGCGTCCTCGAAGGAGAGGTCAATCTCGAAGTGCTTCCCTTCGCAGCCCCGCTCGTCATGAGGCACCTGAAGGAATACAATCCAAGAATCAGGATGGCAAAGGCCAAGCTGGGGCCGGTCATAAGCGACAATGGCAGCTTCATAATAGACTGCGATATGAGGCTAGATGAGCCGAAAAAGATGGAGGAGTGGCTCAAAAGCATGCCGGGAATAGTGGAAAACGGCATCTTCACCAGATTCGACATTATTATAGTGGGCAACGATAAGGGCCACCGGATTCTCTGATTTATTAGGGTAAAAAACCCGGGGGAGCGTCTTCTTAGCGGTATAAAGCATGTTTAAAAATGTTTTTGTCTAAAACACAAATAGACAAAAACTTTAACAAGTGGGTGGGAGATCATGAACAGACTGCATAAGGATGTTGAATCAGAGAAGGGACCGGAAGGGAGGGAGAAGGGCAATTCGGGGGATGAAAAGAAGAAGGGCGTTTTCTCCAAGTGGCTACTTGCCCCGACGACCGTAGCGATGCTCGCGCTCAGCGCGCACGCCTGCGGAGACCAGACTCTTGATAATTACGTGCCGATTCCGCCGGCGAACCAGGATGCCGGGCCGGATGTGGATGCCGATTCCGACATGGATGCCGATACTGATACGGGTCCCGATTCTGATACGGGCCCGGATGCTGATACCGACGCTGACGCGGGCTGCGAAGCCCCGACTCCGATTTGCACGCCGCAGACGGTCTCGGCGATTATCACCGCCGGTTCCGCCCCGCTGGTCGTTGGCGACTACAGGGTCGAGCTGGAAGGCACCATTGAATCCTCATCCGAGCAGATTGCGGTGGTTGACCTCAACGATGTCTGCGACGTGCCGGTGTTTAACGGCGACGACGTCGCAATCAGCGAGAACGCGACTGTCACAATCGTGGCGCTTGCGGGCAAGATAGAGGTCGATGTGAAGGCCGAGCAGGTGACGCTTACGGACCAGAGGGCAAGGCTTACCGCGACGATGAGGTGCATAGAGGAGGAAACCGACGCCGGAGTCACAGACGGAGGCGCGGACGCCGATGCCGACATGGATGCGGATGTCGATGCGGATACCGACGTAGACGCTGACACGGACGCCGATACTGACATGGACGGCGGGCTTGATGCCGATGTGGACGTCGACGCTGACACTGACGTCGATGCCGATACGGACGTTGACGCGGGAACCACCGACGGCGGGGTCGATACGGACTCCGGCCCGGTCGCATGCGTGGATGCGACCACAGGCACCTTCAGCAGCTCGATTCCGGTCGGCAGCACCGAGAACGTGGGCGGCTATGCCTTCTCGTACCTTGGCGTGGACGGAAGCGGCAACGCGCTGTTCAACATCTCGTGCGGCGGCAACGCCGTGGAGACGAACTACGCGTTCCCAGAGGATGTGAAGACCACGCTGACCGTTGCGGTCGATGGCAAAGTGATAGAGGTTACCCCGCACTACGTCACAGCGACGGTAGTTTCGGTGGGGATAGAAGTCAAGAACCCCTGATTTTTTCCTTTTTCTAATATTCTTTTCCTATTTCCCCAATCAACCGGAGCGAATTTATTTAAAAATCTTAGCATATATATCACATTTATACAACAATATTAACAGAGGAGAGGGTGGGAGACAATGAACAGATTGCACAAGGACACGGATTCTGAAAAGGTTATCGGGATTAAGGGGAACGAGGAAAGGGAAACGAAAGGCGTATTTTCCAAGTGGCTGCTTGCCCCGGGGGCAGGCGTTGTCTTAGCCCTGAGCCTGCACGCGTGCGGCGATCGGACCATCGATAATTACGTGCCCATTCCGCCGAACAGCCAGCACAACGACGGCGGGGTCCAGAATGATGGAGGTCCCGATGCGGATACGGATGCAGACATAACCGACGGCGGGGATGCCGACGGCGGAAGCGACGGGGGCTCGGACGGCGGGGACTGCGTCCCGGTGGAGCCGGTTTGCACGCCGCAGACGGTATCCGGCCTGCTGAATTCAAGCGACATCCTTCCAATCGGCGATTTCAATTTCAGGCTTGAGACCACGGATGAATCCGCGGGCGAGCAGAGGGCGATTGTCGATGTCCTGGATTCGTGCCATGTGCTTGTCGGCCCGAGCGGCGACAACGTGCCGATAAGGGAGAACTCCACGGTGACATTCGGCGTCGTTACGACAGTCATAGAAATAGACGTCACAGCGACGCAGGTCCTGGTGACCGACCCGAAGAGGGCCAGGCTTAGCGCCACGATGAGATGCAATGTTGTCGACGGCGGCATGGATACGGATGCCGATACGGACTTCGACGGAGGCGCAGACGCGGATTCCGACATGGACGCTGACACGGATGCCGATACGGGCATGGATGCCGGAGTCGATTTGGACGCTGACACGGATGCAGATACCGGAGGGGACACAGGAACCGATGGAGGAACCATCGACGGCGGCGTCACTGATGGTGGCGTGACCGACGGAGGAACGACTGATGGCGGGCCGCTCACCTGCCCTGGCGCGGCAAATGGATACTTCTCTTCTTCAATCGGCTTAGGCGCCGAGCAGGTTGTCGGCAGCTACATATTCAGCTATGCCGGCCTGAGCCCTGATGGCAAGACCATCCTCAATGTTGCATGCATCGGAGGCACCAGCGTCAGCGTCTACCAGTTCAATGAGGATGAAGAAACCACGGTGGATATTCCAGCCGACGGAAAGCGCCTTCGGGTTACGCCGCACATGAGCAACTCTACGGAGACCTCAGTTACGATAATCGTGGAGGACCTGCCCCCTGTTTCAGACGGGGGGATAAGTGACGGCGGCATAGGCGACGGAGGCACTCCGGGCCCTGCATGCATAGAGTCCACGGTCGGGAATTTCACCGGCACCATCCATACAGGCTCAACCGAGACCGTGGGGGGCTACGTTTTCACATACCTCGGGGTGGATGGGGATGGAGCGGCCATCTTCGACATCACCTGCGGGGGGAGCCCGGTCCAGACCGGATATGCTTTCCCCGAGGACCTGAAGACGACCATAATAGTCACCGATGATTTCAAAAGAATCGAGGTGACGCCGCACATGAACCGGGCGGATTTGACCGCAATCACAATCGAGGTAAGCGAGCTTTAGGGCAGCGTTTTAAACTCGGGCGGGGTTAATCCCCCATGGTCACCATCCCGGCCAGCGTGAGGGCGACGCTTAAATCACCCCTTGGCAGGCTCCAGAAGGGTTACGAAGGGCTGAAGGAACTCGGCAGGACGCACCGCATTATATCCATTGGAGATGTCTGCACGCTCGGCTTGCTTGGCGCGGGGGTACTCCCGCACCTGGCTGTCTTTGACCATCTTTTCATGAGGCAGGGCCTTGAACCGGAAAGGAAGGCGATACTCGACAACGCGTTCAGGAACCCATCCCGGTACAGCAACCCGCCCGGGACGCTCTCCGAGTCTATTATAGCCGACGCCCCTATGCTGATAGAGAAGGGCGGAGCCGTCCTAATCGACGGCGAGGAGGACCTTACCGCCCTTGCGTTCATAAGAAGCGCGGGCAGGAGGGACATAATAATATACGGCCAGCCCGGGGAAGGGCTGGTAGTGGTTGTCCCGGATGAAAGACTGAAAAAGAAGATAGATAAATGGCTGTCAGCCGCCGCCCTTGGTCATGAAATAGAAAGCGGTGTAGGCGAAAATCGTTAGGATGACAGCGAAGATTATCTGGAGCTGCTGGTCGATAGGGTACGTCCCTTCCATGAGCGATGTGCCCATGTAGGTGACGCCGATTCCTATCAGCAGTGAAATCACAAGGAGAATAATATTCTTCAGAGTGCTTCCCATGGGCGAATCACTGCGGGTGCACGGCCGGGCCCTTGCTTACGACGATGACATCCTCGACGGATTTCACGTTCTTGTAGAGAATGCTCTTTTCGCGGAGGGCTTTCTTCGCGTCCTCTTTGCCGACCGGGAGGGCCTCAATCAGAATCCTGGAAACCTCGCCGCCTTCAAGGTCGACGATGAAGTCCTGTGCGTTGCCGATGAACTTCCCCGAATCGGTGAAGATGTCCATGCCGTAGAGTCTAGATAGTTTTGTGCTCATTGCGATCACCTTGTCTTTTTAATCGTGAAACTAATTAAAAAACCTTTCCACCTAGCTTACGCCGATGGACAAGGCCAAAATCGCTTACGCCGGATATATGCTGTTCTTCCTGTTCTTTGCCGGCTCGATGATTCTCGTGCCATTCCTGGCCTTCCAGAAGGACATGGGTTTCGCTTACGACGCCTTCGCCCCGACATGCCACCAGAAGCTCTCGCGCTCGCTGTGCGTCTTCAATGAAAACGAATCGTTCTGGATTGACGACTGCACCGCGCAGGGCGGGGGGTACGTCAGCGACCTTAATGACCGCAGGGGCATAGGGGTTGTGAACGGCGATGTCACAGGTTACAAGATGCCCGTATGCTCAAGGGATTTCGGCATTTATTTTGCGATGCTCCTTGCCGGGGCCGTATACCCCTTCGTGCGGCGCCTGGAATCGCGCTCGATGTATCCGGCCGCCTACCTCATCCTCGCCATGGTGCCGATTGCCGTGGACGGGGGGCTCCAGCTCCTTACCGAGATTGACAAGCCGCTGCTTGGCGGGAATGCCATCCCGTTCGAATACGAAAGCACGAACATGATGAGGCTGCTCACCGGGGCGGCCGCGGGTTTCGCCGCATCGTTCTACGCGATACCAATCCTTGTGAACATATTCGGCGGGCCTGCTGAGGGGAATGACGAGATGGATGCTTATCTTAAAGCGCGGAAGGCCCGGCATGCTGAGCGCGAACAAGAGCCGGATAAGGCGGATGCTGGGGAGATGCCCGAACCCGGGGGGAAATCCGGGCTTAAAAAAGCCGCGCACAAAAAAAATGCCCGAATGGGCTAGAAGTCGTCGAGGCTTTTCTGCTTCCGGTCAACCGCGCCTTTCTTTGTTTCCGCCTTCGCTTCATCGAGTATGAGCTGGCCGAAGACGCCGTCATGGCCCGGCACCCATGAGATTTTCCCGGAATTCACGCGCGCAAGCGCGTCGGCTATTTCCTTCGAAGTCGCAAGGCGCACCTGCTCCTCGGGGGACTCATAGACGGCGAACTCGTTCCCGAAGTAGCGTATGAGTTTCGAGTACTCCTCCAGGACAACGACGGACGTCTCGGGCTTCCTTATCGCCTTCGATATGACGGTCGTCAGGGGGACGATGTGCTGGAACGGCACGACGCCTTCCGGCCGAAAGCCAAGCTTGCGGTCTGCAAGGTCGCTCACGCGATGCAACACGCCGATTGTCAGCTTCTTCCTGCAGACAGGGCAGATATTGTTGTGGCTCTTGGATTCGGAGGGGGAAAAGATGATGCCGCACTCTCTGTGGCCGTCGTAATGGTATTTCCCCTCCTCGGGATAGAATTCATATGTCTTCTGGAATCCCTTGCGGGTCCGTATCGAATCGATGAGCGGGCGGTAGGCGAGTGCGTCGAGCTCGAACACGTTCGCCTCGCGCCCGAGCTTCTCAAGGCTATGCGCATCGCTGTTGGAAACGAGCGAATAGCGGTCGAGCGCGCTCAGCATCCAGTTCATCGCAGGGTCGCTTGAGAGGCCGGTCTCAAGGGCGAATATGTTGCACGATTGGTCCTCGAACGCCTCTTCGACCGAGTCCACCCCGGCCTTCGAACCGAAAATAGAGAACCATGGCGTCCACGCGTGCGCGGGTATGATTACGATGTCCTTTGAGATGGAGAAAAGCTCCTCCGCAAGCTGGGAGCAGGAAACCGAAAGCGTGGGCCTGCCGTCTTCGGACAGGTTGCCGAACCTTGAGAGCCGCTCGTTCATCTGCGCCACGATTTCCAATGACGGGGCCAGCACGACCTGGTGCATCCGCCTGTTCTTGCCATTCAATTCGAAGCTGACGCACAGCTCGGTCGAGAGGATGAAATGGACCCCGTCGTACCTGTACAGCCCGGTGCCCGTTTCGGCAGGCGCAAGGTCGCGTCGCAATTCATTGAAGTATGACGGGTGCGTGAAGTCACCCGAGGCCATGACATTGATGCCCTTGATTTTCGCCCCGGCGCATAAGCCGGGTATGTCGTTGCGGGGGCTGGTGGCCCTCGCGTATTTGCTGTGCACGTGCAGGTCTGCGATGACCTTCATGCATTGAAAGAGCCGCCAAACTTATTTAAAGAAGCGCTGGAATAGGTAGCCATGGGAGGAAAGAAAGCGCCGGTGAAAGCCCAGAAGAAGGACTACGCGGCGAAACTGCCGCGAATTGAGAGCATAGCAGGCCTCAAAATCGATGATGTCGCAAAAAGCTGGCAGCTGGCCAAAGACCTCTTTTCCTTCGAGAAGCATGTTTCAGCGATAACGGAAGCGTCGCAGACATCGAATGCCTCCCTTGCGTTCGGAATCATCATCCTCGCCGGTTTCGTTCTGCTCGGGATAGGGATACTCAACTCGGCCGAGTTCGTGCTGTTCGCCAACGCCAAGTACGACACGATGGCCGAGATAATGGATACCGAGATGCCGAGCATAGGCTATGATATTCTCGTGCCGGCTGCCGCCTACCAGTTCTTCCTATATGTCGTTTTCGGCTCAGTCATCATGATAGGGACCGAGGGGCTCGCATATGGCATTGCCAAAATCACCGGGGGCAAGGGCGCCCTTGGCCAGCACCTATATGCATCATCGGTTGTCTGGCTCGCGGCCGGGTTCTCGATGATGTCCTCGTTCCTCCTGCCCATCCCGTGCATTGGCATCGCGGGGTTGCTCGCGGTTTTTTTCATCACGACCCTGTATGTGATGGTTTACCTCTATGCGAGGGCGTATTCGGCCGTCCATGGCATATCGCTACCGCACGCGATGGCGATTTCCATAATCATCCTGCTGCTCAGGTTCACTGTATGGGCCGCCGCGGTGAGCATCGTCTCGGTTGCCCTCGGAATCGACCCAATGATAACCTCAGGTGCATAGCTATGCCATTCGAAGCGAAAAAATTCATCGTCCAGGCAGAGGAGGACATACGGGAGAGGATGGGGAAGGACCATGCAATCACCGCGGTATCGGGCGGTGTCGACTCGTTTGTTGCTGCTACGCTCGCTGCGCGCGCGGTTCCGGGCCAGCTCCACATCGTCTATGTCGACAACGGCCTGATGAGGAAGGACGAGACCGGGAAGGTGAAGGCGGTGGCGAAGGCCCTCGGCGTTGATTTGAAGGTGGTGGATGCGAGGAAGCGCTTCCTGGACGCACTTAAGGGCGTCATTGAACCGGAAACGAAACGGAAAATAATCGGCGAGGCGTTCGTTCGCATTTTCGAGGATGAGGCGAAGGCGACGGATGTCAAGTTCCTGATACAGGGCACGATAGCCCCGGACTGGATAGAGAGCGGGGGGATGGGCCGCGACACGATAAAGAGCCACCACAATGTCGGCGGATTGCCGGAGAAGATGCACCTGAAATTGTGCGAGCCGCTCCGCGAATTGTACAAGCATGAAGTGAGGCTGGTGGGAAAGGAGCTCGGCCTGCCTGAAAGCATCCACCAGAGGCAGCCGTTCCCGGGTCCGGGCCTCGCGGTCCGCATCGTGGGCGAGATTACGGAGGAAAAAATCCATATCGTGCAGGAGGCCTGCGACATCGCCGAGAACGAGATTGACGCGGCTGTGGCCGCGAAAAAGATGGAGAGGCCCTGGCAGTATTTCGCCGCGCTTCTGCCCTCGAAGACGGTCGGCGTGCGCGGGGATGAAAGGGCTTACCAGTACACGGTCATTGTCAGGGCGGTACGCTCGTTGGACGGGATGACGGCGAACTTCTCGCACATCCCTCCGGAAGTTCTCGAGCGCATATCCACCCGAATCACGAACGAAATCCGCACTGTCGGGCGCGTGGTCTACGACATCACGAACAAGCCGCCCGGAACGATTGAGATGGAGTGAATAGGGATGAGCCGTCGAATAATGCATCGGCTCGGAATTGAGATTAAATGCGCCATGCCGGGGCGCCCTGGAATGATATGGGCTTGCGGAACGCGAAGCGGGCGAAATTGCCGCTTTCCTGCGAATCCTCCATGCGGAAGCCGGTCTGCTCGAGGACCGGGCGGATGCGCTCGGTGAACGATTTCAGCGCGCTTATATCGGAAAAGTTCTCGATGCTCCGGATTCTGCCGGATTTCGCTGAGGAAACCGAGCACCCCATCTTCACCTTCCCTTCCGCACCGTAGAACAACTCGATTGCCGAGATGTCCGGATAGGGCACCATGACTGGGCGGAGGCTAACCGCGGGCTGGATGAGCAGCCCCTCCTCAAAGACGCGCAGAGGCACTTTGAAGAGGATGCCCTGCCCCTTGAGGAAAAGCCCCAGGAACAACAGGAGCGCAAGGCCCCCAAGCAGGATTGCGAGCGCGGCTGGCGCGGGGATGCCCACCATCGATGGCGCCGCCAGGAGAAACAGCGGGGCGAACATCAGCGGGATTGCGAAACAGAGCAGCAGGGTGAAACCCAGCGCCCGCTTGTCAGAAGAAAAGTCCTTGGAATCGGCAATAAGTTTCATATCGAAGCGCCACGCAGTTGGATATCGTAAATATCGGATGCTGGGCCGCGAATTCAGATGCTTTCGAGCATCCGAAGGAAACGCGCATGCAACGGCGTCGAGCCCTCAAACCGCAGCTCGGACACGTTCCTCGCCACAAACATGTCAATGTCGGCCCTTGCCACGGCCCGCTCGTTCCCGGGCCTTGTCGATTCGGCAGGAATCCTAAGGTTCACGGCGACCCGGCCAAGCGAATCTATCGGGCCATGCAGCTCATGCTCCTCGCGCCGGATTGAAGGCAGGAGCTTCTGGGCCTGAGCCGGCTTCGGGGCCTCCCTTTCACGGAATGTCTCTGCCATTGTACCACTTTTTTACTTTTATTACGATAAAATTGTGTAGAGAACGTTTTATATATCCATGCTCGGACCGGCCCCGCTTGGGAATGCTTGAGGGTTTTATTAATTTTCGTACGATAGTTAGACCATGCAGGAATTGGAGAGGGCAAGGTCGCTCCTTAGGGAGCTGAAGTTCAAGGAGGCGGCAGCCGTCCTGGACAGGCTTATCCTTACTGATTCCGGAAACGACGAATTGTGGTACCTCCGCGGCGTCATCTCGCTCAAGATGCGCAACTATGACGCGGCGCAGGACTGCTTCGAGCGCGCCCTGCTTCTCGGGCGCCAGTCCAGGTATTACCAAATCAAGGGGATGGCGCATTTCGAGCTTTTCGAGATTGAAAAGGCGGTCGAGGCGTTCAATGAGGCCCTCGAAATCGAGCCTGACGACCCGACCACGAATTTCTTCCTGGCGATATGCTACCTCTTCCTCGACGACCCGCGTTCTGATTCGCATATCAAAAAGGCGCGGAACCTTGACGGGAAGAAGACCAAGCAGCTGCTCCTGAATTTCTACTCGCTTTTCCTCAAAGAGGACCCGCGCATAACCCCGGCGCAAAAGAAGAAAATCGAGGAGCGCATGCGCGGCGTCTGAAGCGAGGCTTGAAAAAAGGCGCAAATCGGGCAGCAGTCATTTTTCCTCGAGCTTTTTCCGCATCTGGTTCAGCCAGACGCGTTCCTTAATCGTATGCGGAGTCACCGACTGGACAAGCTTGTCCAGGTTGCCGGCCTTCTCGCGCGAAAGCCAGCTCTTCTTTTTCTTGAGGGTTTTGAGGTATGCCGGGTTCGCGAGCAGGACCTGCGTGAGCACCTTCTCGTAATGCAGCCTTTTCCTAGTGACCTCCTGGTATTTCCGGAGCGCCACCGTTTCGGCGACGGTGCCGCGGCCCTGCGAGCGGACATACGCGGTCTTCGCCGTCATCTCCTCGTAAAGCAGGTTGTTTATCTGCGTCATGAATTTCGCAATCGGTATCTGTATCAGGGAATCGCCTATCAGGAGGAGCCAGCCCTCCCGGAGCAGGATTTTATCCGCATTCTTAATCGCCGAAACCGCATCGACCTTGTCGATGTCCCCGCTCAGGTAGCCGCGCAGCACCGGATATGTCGCGATGAAGGACCGCGCGCTCACGGTGCCGACCCAGCCCTTGAGGAACTTCTTGGCATCCATGAGCTGGGCGCGCCAGGATTTCAGCTCATTCAGCTTTTCCGCGGCGGCCTTTGCCGGAAGAGGCTTGAAGTCCAGGAGCCAGGACTTTTTCGATATTACCTTCCCGATGTACTCGTCTTCCGTATAGGCCTGCAGCAGTTCAGGGTAGTATTTGTGGATTGAGCGGAATTCCTCGAGATTGTAGAGAAGCTCGTTTGTGACCTCGGAGGATTTCTTCGCGATTTCCAGCCTGGTCTGCGCCATCTCCTTCTTGATGTCGCGGTCGTAGATGTGGCGGTACTGCTCGTCAAGCTTCTTCAGCTTCAGCTTCTTCTCGCGCAGGTATGCGGCCGCCTCTTCGAGGTATTCTATGAGCAGCGCCATATCATCCCCCACCCGGCTCTTTACCGGCCGTCTCGAATTCGCGCATCATTATCAGCGCGTCGATATCCAGTTTCGGCGTCTCGCAGATGACGGTCCCGGAGTACCCGTTTTCCGCCAAAACCTTCATGAAGGGCCGGAAGGGCGGCTCGTTGTTAGTGCCGAGAGGAAAATGGTTCAGCTCGCCCTTGTCGCTGTAGTTTATCTCTGAGAAATGGCAGTGGAACCGCTTCACATAATCGCCCAGCTCCGATTCTAGCAGGCTGAAAATCGCCCGATAATCGGCCTCGCCCCTAATCCTGAAATCCCCGCGAGCGTGCAGGTGGGCGAAATCGATTGCCGGCTCCACCATCTCGACCTGCTGGGAGAGCCGGATGTTCTCTTGCAGTCCGCCAAACGCGCTCTTTTTCCCGACCGTCTCGGCCCCGAGGCGTATTTTCACTCCTTCAGCCTTCAGCTCCGCAACTATCTCCCCCAGGACGGCCTTCGCCCTGGAAAACGCCTCCTCCGGACCCAGTTTCTGGTAGAAGCCGGGATGGAAGACCGTTATGTTGCCCCCGGCAAGGGCCGTGATGCGGGCGGAGTCCAGGATGTGCCGCTTCGAGTTCGCTATCTTGATTTTTTCATCCGAGCAGAGGTTCACGAAATAGGGCGCATGCGAGGAGAGCGAGATGTCGAGCGGGCCTGCCACCGTGCGGATTTCCTTTGCCGAATCCGCTTTCATCCGGACGCCCTGGACGAATTCCATCTCCATTGCGTTAAGGCCGAGCGCATGGCAGCACCTGACACCGTCAAGAGTGCTTCCGCCTTCGCACTGGATGGGTATGCCCGCCGGGCCGAACCGGATGCTCATGGATGAGAAAGAGGGGGTAAAAAGATAAAAATGATGCCGAAACCGCGTTTTCAGCTGCGTTCCGGCATTTCCTGCATTCCATTAATCCCGCATCACATGCGGTAGCCCATCCTCAAGAGGATGAGGGGGTCGCCATGCAGCGTCGCAGCGCCAAAGGCCTCGAGATCCAGCCCGCGGGTGAAGAAGGTTCTAAGCCCTCCCCCGAAGATGCCTGTTCCCGAGGTCACGCTGCCGCCCGATATGTTGAATTCGCCTCCGGCGATTGCGATTGGCACCACCGGGCCGATGCGGTAGATTGGCAGGCCTGCCAGGGCGCGCACATGGAATGCGTTCTCATCAAGCGTGGTGAGCCCGACAAAGCCGGGGCTGTCTGCAGGCCGGAGCGTATGGAGCCAGAGGAAATCCGCCTCCACATAGGGATAGACGCCTTCCGCCCACGTGTACGGCACTGCGCCGAAAACGCGCGCTGAGAACGGGTTGAACGGGTTGTTGCCGCCCTGCACCCGCAGTGCGAAAATGTTCGAGTAGTTGTATCCGCCCGCCCCGCCGAATTCGATGCCGCTGCTGAGCTGGTCGAGCGTGCGCCCGTCCGCGAGTGATAGCAGGTTTGTCTGGATGCCGCGGTATCCGCCGAATCCGAGGCCGTAAAGGTAGTGCCTGCCGTTCTGGTAGGAAAGCCCGGCTGCGATGTCGCCCGAATAGCTGCGGAGGCTGGATTCGGCCTGCGCTGTCGTGAGCGCAAGCCCGTATGTGCTGAACATGCCGCCTACGATGAGACTGAGCGAATCGTTCAGCCGGATGTGGCCGAGCGCTTCTGCCGCGTATATGTCTCCGCGGTTTTCCGAGGTCCCAAGGCCGTGAAGAGGCGTCCTTGAGCCTTCTAAAGTGAATGCCGGGCGCAGTGAATCCTCAGACGGCTCGGTGGGCGCCTCGACAGGCGGCTGCACGGGCCGCGGCTGCGCCGGCTGGACCGG
>JAGVPF010000088.1 GCA_020052325.1 archaeon | reverse complement strand
GCATTCAAAGGCGGCATCCTCAAGGCGGCAGCGTTTAAGCTGATGTTTGTTCCGCTTGCGGCGCTTGCCGTTTTTCTCTCGCTTCCGCTGTATTTCCTCCGGGGGATGACGTATCGCGGCATGTTCGCAAGGCAGATGCGCGAGGATTCTGAATTCTGCAAAAAGGCGGATGAAAAGCTGGGAGCAAGGGTAAAAGCGGACGAAAAGGCCGATGCAAAGGTGGCCGATTCTTCCAAAAAGCTTTAACTGGATAATGGCTATTCCTCCCTTGTATGAAAATCGCGGTCATAGGAGCGGGATACGCCGGGCTCATATCCGCCGTCGGATGGGCAGGCAGGGGCCATGACGTTGCCTGCATCGACACGGATGGCTCAAAAATTTCGAAGATATCCAAGGGCGTGCCTCCGATTTTCGAGAAGGATTTGGGCGAGAGGCTCCGCGGCGTCATCAATGCCGGGAGGCTGAAGGCAGGCACGGACTATTCCGCTGTTTCTGGATCCGATATTGTAGTCATCGCGGTGGGGACGCCTTCGCTTCCTGATGGCTCGGTGGATTTGTCGCATGTGCGCTCGGCATGCTCAGCGGTTGCTGATGAATTGAAAAAGGACGATGCGTTTTCGGTTGTCGCAATGCGCTCGACCGTGCTCCCCGGGACAACGGAGAAGGTGGTCGGGCCGATAATCGAAAAATCAGGGATGCGCTTCGGCCTTGCGATGGTGCCGGAATTCCTGCGCGAGGGGAGCGCGCTTTCGGATTTCGACAAGCCGGACAGGATAGTGGTCGGATGCTCGGATGACAAGACGAGAAATATCATGGAGGAGCTCTACAAGTCGTTCGACTGCCAGAAGCTTTTTACTGACATAAAAACCGCAGAGATGATAAAATACGCATCGAACGCTTTTCTCGCATCGCGCGTCGCCCTTGCCAACGAAACGGCGAACATCTGCCAGCGGATTGGCGTGGATTCCGAGGAAGTGATGAAGGGCGTGGGCATGGATTCGCGCATCGGCCCGCATTTCCTGGTTCCGGGCTCAGGCTTTGGCGGGTCCTGCCTGCCAAAGGATGTGAAGGCGCTCGCGAACCACGCGAAGGAAAGCGGCGAGAATGTGCCCGTTTTGCATGCGATAACGGAATCCAATGCGAAGCAGAAGCTGCGGCTCTTCGAGATGCTCAGCAGGATTATGCCTGTTTCAAGGAAGAGGATTGCGGTGCTCGGATTGGCGTTCAAGCCCGACACCGACGATATCCGGGAAAGCCCGGCACTCGCATTGATTCAAAAGCTCCTTGAGGCAGGAGCGGCCGTCTGCGCCTATGACCCCGAAGCGATGGGGGGCATGAGGGACATGTTCCCCTCGATTGAATATGCCGGCGACTGGGAGGAATGCCTTTCCGGATGCGATGCGGCCCTGCTTGTCACGGCATGGCCCGAGTTCATGAAAAGCGCGGAGGAGTACAAGAAGGCGCTCGGGAATGCGCCGCTGCTTGATGCCAGGAGGATACTTGCGCCGAATACGGCTGCTGAGGCCGGGCTTAATTATCATCCGATTGGGAAAAGCGGCTGGCCGTAGTTCCCCATCTCAAATTCGCGTCAGCCCTTCAGGACTTCCTCGTAAGCCGCGATTGTTTTCTCTATGCAGTCGTCCCAGGTGAACTGCTTCAGGTATTCAAGATGCTCCTTGGAGAAAACGAACCCTTCCGAGCGGATTTTTTCGATTAATGTTGCGAGGTGCTCCTCGTCCCTAGCTTTCAGGCACATGGCCGTGACCTCTTCGGGAACGTGCGCGCCGTCCTTGACAATGACAGGAACACGGCACATCTGCGCCTCGATTATCGGGAGGCCGAAGCCTTCTGCGGTGGAAGGGAATACGAAAACGTCGAAGCTGTTGTAGATTTTCACGATGTCCCTTTCATCCGCGAATCCGCGGAACTCCACGCTCTTTGCTCCGAGCTCTTTTGCTAGATGGATGCAGCCCTGGTATTCCGGGCCTTTCCCGTAAAGCAGGAGGCGACAGGGGGATTTGCACGACTTCTCGAAAATAGAATATGCACGGATGAGGAACGGGACGTTCTTGTATGATGCGAATCCGCCGATATATCCGACAGTAAAAACATGTTCGCCGCTTCTTGGCTTCCCTTCCGTTTTTTTCTTCTCCGCCGACGGCTGGAACTTCCCGTCAGCCGCAAGCAGTGTTACCCGAATCCTATTTGCATCCACCTTGAATCGCTCGAGGATGTCCCTTTTCGTCTGCGAGGATATCACAAGGAGCATGTCGGAGCTATTGATTGCGGTTTCCAGTGCCTTGCGCACTGGGAACGAGGATTTCTGGCCCTTGTCGATGAAAGGATGGAGGTCGTATATCGTCGTCACCACCTTTTTTCCGAAAATCCTTTTCACAATCGGTATCGCAATCCCGGCCTGTGGAGCTACGAAATGGAACAGGTCCCCAGGAGCCAGGCGCAGGATGGAGCGGAGCGGCAGATAGAAGAAGAAGTCAAGGAACGACTTTGGCGGCCCGAGAAGGACGGCAGGCGAGCTTACGGAATTCACAGTTATGCCTTTCCCGCGAAGGCCCTGCATCAGCTTCAGCGAATAGCGGTCCATGCCATGGCCGACGGATTCGTCAAGATAATGCGCGATTAGGGTGACCTTCATCCGCTCACCTATTCATCTTACTCCCTTGTAGTACTCGACACCGTCCCTGATGATGTCCACGACGGACATTGTCGGCCTCCATCCGGTCTTCTCGACGAACTTGGAATTGTCGCCGATGAAGCCGTCTATGAGGGATTCGCCCCGCTCGTATGTCCGGAGTAGTGACTTGTCGATTAGCACCGGGACCTTTCCGGAAAGCCCCGCGGTCCTTATGGCAAGCGTCGCATAGTCTCCGGTCGAGATGCCCTTCCCCGAACAGATGTTGTAAACCTCGCCGCGGTTGCATTTCTCAATCGCGATGATCTGTGCATTTACCGAGTCACGGATGTGCGTAAAATCGCGCACGGAGTTCGGGTTGCCCATGACGATGCGGTTTGCTTTCCCGGAAAGGCAGGCCGCGATCTGCATGCCGATTCTGGCCGTGAAGAACTGGGGGCCGCGCCTCGGGCCTTCCTGATTGAATGTGCGGGTTATCACGGTCGGCGTCTTGTACATGTAGAAGTATGCACGGGCGATGTAATCCGTGAAGACCTTCGTGACGGCGTATGTCGATGTCGGCCTGAGTTCGCTCTCCTCCTTGATTGGAATTTCCGCCGCGCTCTTCACAAAACCGTACTGCTCGGACGAGCAGGCGAGCTGGACTCCTTCGAGGCTCTTGTCCTCCTTTGTGGCGGCCTCCAGCACGTTCACGGTGCTGACGCAGTTGTTCTCAACAACATGGCTCGGCTGCTGTATGCTGGTTGGAACGAACGATTCGGCCGCCTGGTGGAAAATCGCGTGCGGCTCGATTGTTTTCATGATGCTGACAACCCGGCCATAATCGCGCAAATCAACTTCGACGGCTTTCAGCTTCCCGCTCTCCAGATTATGCTGGAGGTTCGGGTGGTATGCCACCGCATGGCGCTTGATTGTGCCGTGGACTTCTGCGCCCATGGCGATAAGGACGTCGGCAATCGTGCTTCCGACCATGCCGGACGCGCCGGTTATGAGGACCCGCTTCCCGTGCCAGTATTTCGCATCGGGGACGGCGCTTTTCGCGCCTTTCAGCGCCTTCGTGTATTCATCAAGGGACGAGATGTCGATGATGTGCCCGGCTTTCTTGAGCGACTCGAACTTTTTTCCATCATAAATGCTGTCAAAAGGAACTAGCTCCATAGAATCACCGAGTACTATCAACGGGATGGATTTATTTGGGTTTCCTGAAGACGATTTCCACATGGTCTCCGAGATGGAGAATGTTCAGGAGTTCGGTGGGCAGGAGAAGGAACACCACCATAACCTTGCTCAGGATTGGCGGGAATCTGACGGGTCGTCCCGTTATTTCTTCCAGCATATACCTAAGGCTCTCGATATGCGTTCCTGGTGTTGTGTTAAAATTAATTTTTTCTGCGGCTAAACCGGTCTTCTTGGCATAATCCAGCATATTCCGCATAGAAAGAAGGTAGATGTGGCGGGGAGTGTCGGTATTGAGCCAGTACTTTCCGAACATCCAGAAGCCCAGGGAGTTGCTATTCGGCTGAGCCATGATGATGACTCCTCCAGGTTTAGTAATGCGCTTGACTTCACTGAACATTTCGGACGGTTTTGGCGTATGCTCAATGACATGGTTTAGGGTGACGACATCGAAGAAATCATCCTGGAAGCGTGCATCCCATATGAATCCGTTGTGGATATGCAGGCCTTCCGTCTTGGCAAAACCATAGTTTGAGAAAAATGGCTCGACACCATAAGAATCATGACCGAGCCTGCGAGCTACCGCTAAAAAAGCACCGCTACCGCAACCGACATCAAGCAGGCGCGCACCTGGAGGAGATTTGGGAATCGTCCGGTTAAACTTTAGCCGGAAAGGAAGAAAAAGGATAATTCGCTTAAAGATGGCTGTGGGGGCTTTTTCCTGCATCACCCTCACGATGCGGGCATAGCCATCAGCATTTCCAGGATTTAGGGAATGGGGTTTGTAATCCTGAGGATAGAAGGTCTTGATTTCCTCTTCACTTGGTATTTCAGCAAGACGTATCAAACCACAACCAGAGCACTTGACTATTCTGAATTCGCGTTCCCTCCGGCGATACATGCGGTCATGATTGATGAAAAGCAGTCGGGTGTCCGTAGAGCCGCACAGGTCGCAGGAAATCATTTTAGCACCAAAGTGAAAGGAAACGCACGCATATTAATCCACCCCGCCGCCACGGCTTCCTGGATTGAAAATCGCTGGTTTCCGGGTATTGTACGAGAAGAGGCCTACGAGGATGCCAGAGCTGACAAGCAGGAAGCGATAGGGAAGAAGCAGGAGATTCCTGAGCGAAACGAAGGACAGATTCCTTAAGGAAAAATCCTTCCGGGCATTTTTTCTCCGGACTAGAAGCCGGGCGTATATCCTCGCCGCCATCTTCAGCGTCTGAAGGAACGGGGCGTATCGTCTATAGAAGATGATTGCGTTCCTGGCTAGAGCATACTCTTTTTCATTGCTGGTGGATATCGAGGCTCCTTCGGAATGCGTGAGCGTGACGTTGCCCGCATACTTGACCTTGAATCCGGCTTTCCTGGCCCGGAAGCAGAAATCCACGTCCTCGTAATAATAAGGAGAGAACACCTCATCAACGCCACCGATTTTCAGGAGCAAGGGCCGGGTAAGAAGGAAACATGCGCCGGTCACCGCGTCCAGGTCCTCGATTGAGGAAAACATCGGGCCTTCCTGGCCCTTGCCCCTCAGCCTGTCCGGCCAGAATTCCATGCCGGCGTGCTGGATGGTCCCGTCCGGATAGAGGAGCTTGCACCCGACGATGCCGATTCCCTTGTCCTTCTCCGCGATATCCACCAGGGAGGACAGCCATGAGGGCTCGTTCACCTGCACGTCGTTGGTGTAGAATACGATGTAATCCGCATCGGACGATTCCAGCGCTTTCGACAGCGCGAGGTTCATCCCTTTCGTGACGCCGAGGTTTTTTTCAGTGGAGAATACCTTGACATCCGGAAACCGGCCGGATAGTATTTCCCTGGAATCGTCGGTCGAGCCATTGTCGAAAACAGAAATGCGGAGATTCGGGTAGGACGTCTTCCGGAGCGATTCCAGGCATTTCGCGATGATGTCCCTGCCGTTGTAATTCAGGACAACTATCGAAACGCTTGGGGGGGTGTTCCTGCTCCGGACCGTCATTTTATCACTTTTTCGTCATAGATGCGCGGGAACGGGACCGGGATTATAAACTCCCCGCCAGCCTTGGTGTATTCCTCCTGCTGTTTCACTATTTCGCTGGCGAAGTTCCATGCCAGTATAAGCGCATAATCCGGCTTGCGGCGCAAGAGCTCCTCCGGGGCGAGGATGGGAATGTGCGTCCCGGGCGTGAAGAGCCCCTGCTTGTACGGGCTCCTGTCCACCGTGAAATCGATGAGCTTCGCGCCTATTCCGCAGTAGCAGAGAAGCGTGTTCCCCTTTGCAGGGGCGCCGTATGCGGCGACGCTCTTCCCCTCCTTCCTGAGCTTTGTGAGAAGGGATACGAGCTCTGTTTTCAGCTTTTTCACATTCTCCGCGAAATGCTGGTAGGTCTTCAGCTCCATTATTCCCTTCTGCTTTTCCAGTGCGAGCAGTTCCGCAATCGAGGGCATCACCTTGCGCGGCCCTCCTTTTCTTTGGATGAAAAGCCGAACCGAGCCGCCGTGTATGCTCGTCCTCCGGACGTCGAAAATCTCCATCTTGTGCATGGCGAAGAATTGCACGAGCGGGGTGATGGAGAAGTAGGACAGGTGCTCATGGTATATCGTATCGAATTCGGTGTTCTCCAGCAGGTTCACCAGGTAGGGGAATTCCAGGGCGAGGAATCCGTCATCCGAAAGCAGGGCCTCGACGCCGTCGATGACATCATGTATGTCGTCGATGTGGGCGAAGACATTGTTCCCGAGGATTGCCGTCGCCTTTCCGTGCTCCTTTTCCATCGCCTTGGCACTTTTCGAGTTGAAGAATTCGGCTATCGTGGGGATGCCCTCGGCGTTCGCCTTCTTTGCGATGTTCTCCGCAGGGTCTATGCCGAGGAACCGGATTCCGTGCCTCTTGAAATTCCTGATGAGGATTCCGTCGTTGCTGGCGATTTCCACTACGAATGCCTTCTTCTTGTCCGCGTGCATGCCCGCGATTTCATCTGCATAATCCGAGAAATGCTTCATGAGCATGGGTGAATTCGAGGAATAATAGAGATAATGGCGGAAAAGCTTCTCCGGAGGCACGATTGTGCCGAGCTGGACAAGGCCGCAGTCAGGGCAGAACCAAACGTCGAGCTTCTCGGTGAATTCGGGCTTGCCCAGCTCCCCGGGCTTAAGATAGCTGTTGGCGAGGGCGACTTGCCCCAGGTTGAGGAACTCTTTGGTGTTTGTCTTCTTGCATATGCGGCATTTTACCATAGCATCATCCCGCTTTGAATCTAAGATTAGGCACTGCATCAATTATCCGAAAAAGTATTAATAACGCGCAGAGGCGGCATTTATCATTAAAAAGGCGGTCTGACGAATAGGAAGCAGGGAGGTGCTGCTCTTGAAGGTTCTCGAAAAATTCTTCGACGGGAACGTCTACACGTTCGAATATTTCAAAGCCGGGGACAACCGGGGCGATTTCGGCAAGGTCTGGGTGAGGGAGGACTTTCCCGGATTCTCAATGGCCGAAACATTCTTTTCACGGTCGAAAAAGGACGTGATACGGGGCTTCCACTATATCATGAAGCCGGCGACCCAGAAACGCGTCGTCGTCTGCCTGGAAGGGCGGGTGCGGGATGTCGTGGTGGACATCAGGAAGGGGTCGCCGACCTACGGGAAGTTCGTTTCAATAAATTTGGATTCAAAATCCAATACCGGTGTGTTCATCGGGAAGGGGTTCGCGCACGGGTTCCATTCGCTCGAGGAATCAATCCTGTTCTACATGATTGACGGCAAATACGAGAAGGCATTCGACAAGGGGATTCGCTGGAACGACCCGGCAATCGGCGTGGACTGGAAAGTCAAGAACCCGATAGTCTCGGAGCGCGACTCCACTCATCCGCCATTGGAGCAGGCTGAGAACAATTTCAGGTACGGTGAGGAATGATGCGCATACTCGTTGTCGGAAGCGCGGGACTGCTTGGCTCCTACTTATACAAGTACGGGAAATCAAGGAACCATGAGACGGTCGGCCTGAGCAGGAGCGAATCCCCGTACACTGATATCCAGGGCGATGCCACGGACTTCGAGTGGCTCACCAGGCAGGTGAAGAAAGCCAAGTGCGATGTCGTCGTCAACACCCTTAAGTTCAAGGGCTCGACAGACGAATGCGAAACCAAGAAGGAGGAGTGCTGGAAGGCGAATTTCCTCGTGCCGCAAAAGCTTGCGGCCCTTCAGAAGGAACTCGGTTTCGGCCTGGTGCAGATATCCACGGATT
>JAGVPF010000163.1 GCA_020052325.1 archaeon | reverse complement strand
TTGGGAATAAGGGCATGCATACAAGACAAAACGCCCCGGGCATTCGAGCCGCCTAAGGGGACTTGCGGTGCGGGGACCCCTGGCCCCCCTCTAGCCCATCATATATTTCACTGAGGTTCTTTAAAAACGTAACCTATGGGTTTCCGGTCTTCAGCCCGAAGGGCTGGAGACAATCGAAATCGCAGGGCGATTTCGGTGCGCAGGGTTGCTGGGCAACCCTGCCGACTTGTGGCTGCAGCCACATGGTTTCCTGTTCCGGGCGTGTGGGCTCCACGACCCGCATCCCCTCTCATATATATACGATTTTCCATAAAAGACAACTTTATAAACACTTTTAGCCATATTATAACCTATGGCAAGGCCCCTCATCGCGACGATAGAGTACAACCACGACTGCATCTGCTCAGACGTCCCGGAGCGCTACCCGGACACATCAATCCGCTACCTTGCCGAGCTTGGCGAGCAGGGAAGGGCAATCAGCCACTTCTTCAACATATCCGGCCCGGAAGCGCCCCGGTTCATCAAGTCCCTCCGCATGCATCCGACTGCATTCGATGTCAGGATTGTGAGGCGGGGCAGGGATTCTTCCGAGATAATCACGGTCACGAAGAACGACGCATCCACAAAATACGCGCTGAAGAGCTCCGGCTGCGCGTTCCTCTCGAACCCGGTATATTCGGGAGGCATCGAGAAGGCGCACCTTTTCGCACCTTCATTCGACTCGCTCAAATCCTTTCTAGATTCATTGAAGAACAGCTATAACGTCAAGGTCGCATCGAAGCACTTCCTGAAGGAGGACGAGCGCGTGCGCCCTGACAGCCTAATCAAAAGCGGGTTCATGGAATTCGTGTCCGCGGCTGACCTTCTCACGAAGAGGCAGGCCGAAGCCCTGCGCCTGGCGGGCACAATGAATTATTACGATATCCCCAAGCACACATCGCTCGAGAAAATCGGCCGGCAGATGGGCATCAGCGAGGCCGCGGCAGGCGAGCTGCTGCGCAAGGCAGAGCGCAAGCTCATGCCGGCAATCGCGAAAATAATCGAGCTCCAGAACTGATTCTCCGGTCGCGCAAGCGCTACTCAGGACAGCACCAGCCACGTCAGAGAAAATGCAAAAACACTTGTCTGGACAAGGATTAGCGTAATATCGCGCTTATTACACTAATTACTTCATGCAACCACTACAGAAGAAACTGGATTTTCCAAAGGTTGATGTGAAGTTTCCCGGAAGGTTCCCGGCGGGGCATGTGAACGATGTCCGGGGCTGGAACTTCCCCCAATCCGTGCTCACCGAAGCTGCCCGTGACGGGCGGATGCTGTCGATGGATTTGGACATGACGGGCAGCGCGAGCTGCAGCCTCCGCTGCAAGTTCTGCTTCAATCCGACCGTCCGACTGATGCAGAGGCGCAACGAGCTCCTCTCGGACGCGCAGGTGCTCCGCGTTGTCGAGGAGGGCAAGTCTCTCGGGCTCCGTTCCATCAAGATTATCGGGCCGGGAGAGCCGCTCGAAGACCCCACCTTGCTCCATTTCCTGGATTTCCTCGCAAAAAGGGACATCACGCCGCTGATATTCACAAAGGCGACCGCGCTCGGTGATGAAAGGCTATCCAAGGCTGTCCACGGCATCAGCCCGCATGAACTGGCCCTGCGCCTGCGGGATGATTTTTCAGCCACCATCCTTTTCGGCGCCAATTCCTTCCATCCGGAAACCCAGGCAGATATCGTCGGCGTCGCCGGCTATCCTGCGGTCCGGAACCGTGCGATGGAGTTGCTCGCATCGGTCGGATTCAACGATTTCACCCCGGACGAGCCGACGCGCCTTTCGCTCATCGTGAACCCGATTCTCCGCAGCAATATCGATGAGATATCCGACATGCACGTGTGGGCGAGGCGCAGGAACATCTACATCATCTCCTCCCCCACGATGATTTCCGGCGAATGCCGGGAGAGTTCGGCTTATAACGCTTTAACCCCGTCCGAAGCCGAGCTCCTCTCGCTCTATGTGAAGATAAACACCTGGGCAATCCAAAACGGCATCTACAGCCTTTCGGACATCGAGCGCGAAGGCGTCAGCCCTTATGTGGGGGTGCGCCCCTGCCAGCAGGTCGGGCATGGAATGTTTGTCCGGCGCGACGGGCTCGTCCTGAGATGCCCAGGTGATGATGTCAGCATCCAGGGCAGCCTGAAAACACAGAGCCTAGCGGAAATCTGGGCGCCAAGCGAAAACCTGCGCAGATTCGGCGGAATGATGAACGTCGGGTGCCCTCCCAAGCTGGGGAAAACCATTCCTCTGGGGTTTTTCGACAAGGTGCTGGAAGGAATCCGGGGGGCGCTTGGCCAAGGCGACGGTTCCGATTGTGGGAGTGCCGGTGCGGGCTAAAGCGAGTCTTTCAGCAGGTCGAAAAGGTCCTGGTGCAGACCTGCCCCCGCAGCGATGATGCTTCCCGAGCGGAGCGTATATGGCTTCCCATCCGTGCCGGTCACAACCGCCCCGGCCTCCTGCATCGCAAGGTATCCTGCGGCGTGGGCGGTCTCAAGCATTGGGACTACCAGGCCGTCTATCTTTCCTGTTGCGAGGTATATGAATTCGGCAACAGGGGAGCCGAGGTTCCTCCAGATTATCGCGTTCCTTGCAAGGGCCTCTATCGCCCCCATGCTAAGGGGAACCATGTCCTCGTTGTAGATGTTGCACCCGCAGCAGACGAGCGCCTTCGAAAGGTCGCCCCTCCCGTTCGATTCGACCTTCTTCCCGTTCAGCCTGGCGCCCTTTCCCCTCTCGGCAACCAGCATATCCTCGGATTCCGGAAGATAGAGCGCCCCGAAAACGGCCGCATCTCCCTCAATCAGCGCGGCCATGGTCCCGTACGGTCCCATCCTGCGCCCGAAGTTCACCTGCGCATCGAGGGGGCATATCGCGATTGTCCGGTCCTTCCGCTCATCATCGCCCCAGATGCTTATTTGGGGCATTGCAGAGCGCAGTTCCCGCAGCATGATGTCGCGCGAGCGCTTCTCGAGCTCATAAGGGGTCTTCTTATTGCCGTTCGAGTCGCGCAGGTATTTCCCCGCCGCCTGGACGGCGTTGACCATCGCGCCTCTTTGCCTCTCGTCCATTAGGGGGATTAGCTGGAAATGGTTTATATTCAGGCGCAAGCCGCATTCAGAACGCGTACCTTACCCTCTTTTCGACGTCCTTCACGCGGGCGAGGACGGACTTCGATTTCGAATATTTCGAGTAGCCGCTGACGAAGGCATCCTTTTGTCCGTCTTTTCCGATGGCCTTTAGCATGGTGAAGACGTCGACCGCCTTGTCCTCGATATCGTTCGATATGAAGCCGAGCCCGAAATCAATCACGAAAAGCGAGCGGCCGCTCAGGATGAGATTCGCCGGGGTGTAATCCCCGTGTATTATATCCGCATCATGCAGTTTCGCAAGGATTTTTCCAGCTTCACGCGCCTCCGTATCCCCCATCACCGGGCGCTCGCCATCTATGAAGCTCATTGTTATCGAAAAGTCATCCATCTCAAGGACGGTCGGGCACAGGACCCCGGCCAGCTTCGCCTTGTGCAGCAGCCTGGCCTCGCTCCTTGTCCGCTCGAGTCGCAGCTTGTCATCCAGCTCCTTCGCTCGGTAACCCTTAATCATCCTGGCCTTCACCACGCAGGCCCTCCCAAGAAGGCTTTTTCTCGTCAGAACCGCCTCTGCGCCCCGCATGCAATCATCCGAAAAGCAGCTTCGAAAGCACGAGGAAAAGCAGCAGCATCATGCCCCACCCGATGACAATCCCCGGGCTGATAATCAGCGCGCCAAGGACGAGGAGTGCCCCAACCGCGCCAATCCAGATGAATTTGTTCCAGGCGAATACCTTGCTGCCGTCCAGGGGGAAAGCGGGTATCATGTTGAAGAGCGCAAGCATGATGTTCATGGCCGCGCCGAACCTCCAGACGCTCAGCACCCCGCCCCCTATTCCGAATGGCGCGAAGTCAGAGCCTGAAAGCAGCAGGAAGCTGAAGAACTGCCTAATCGGCGCTAGGAATTCGAGTGCTATGAAAAAGAGCATCAGGACGACGTTCAGGGCAGGCCCCGCAATCGAGATTATGCCGTTCTGCCTCTTGCTGATTTTATTCGAGTAGATGTAGACCGCGCCAGGGGCGGCAAAAAGAATCCCGAAGAAGGATGTCGCCAGCATGAACAGGAGACCTTGGGTCCACATCCGGAATTTCGCCTGCGCGCCATAATAAATGGCGACAAGCTTGTGCGCCATCTCATGGAGGATGAACCCGCTTCCGACCGTGACAACGAGCGGGGCGAGGAAGAAAAGGAACTCGCGCGGGTAGGCCAGCATCCCATCAGCGCCCGCGAAAACTATTCCGAGGGCCAGCGATATCGCTGCCACGCTGATTGTAATCTGCACGACCTCGTCTTTTTCCAGGTATAATCCGTACAACTATTCCACCAGTTTCTCTTCGTATATAATCCTTATCTTGGGCGGGCTTATAAGGCCGATGTAGCCCTCCACCACGCCTATGACCTCGTTCCCGTTTGACAGCGTTATCTTGATTTGCTGGTTCTTCCTGCCCGAAGCCGCCGCGATGCCCATCCTGCCGATGATGCTGGGAATGTTCGAATCGTTGACGACCGAGACGGAATCGCCGGCCCGGATGCCCCGTATATCCGGATAGAACGCGGTGATGGCGATGCTTAAGACCGTGCATAAGGCCAGGAGTTTGAGCGCCTCCATTATGCCGACGCCCGGAACAAGGGCGAAGGCTAGCAGGGAGATGCATAACGACGCAATCATCAGCTTGAAGAATATCGCGATTCTCATCCAGCCACCTGTTTTATTCGCCCGCGGCTTACCGCTCTTTCACCTATACATTGTCGCAGCCGCGGTCTTGAACTTCTGCACGCTCTCAACGTCCTCCTTCTTCACGCTCGGGACGATGGACTTGAACGAAAGCTCGAAATGCCTCGGCACGACCTTCTTTGCCCCGTCCCGAATGGCGCTCATGCCGGCTTCCCGCACAAGGTTGTCGATGTCCGCGCCCGTGAATCCTTCAGTGAGCCGGGACAGGTCCTTGAGGCTGACCTCCTTGTCGAGTGGCATCTTGGCGGTGCTGATTTTGAATATCTCGAGCCTGGCGCGCTCGTCAGGGGGGGTTATCTCGACAAGCCGGTCAAAGCGGCCCGCGCGCATGAGGGCA
Source organism: archaeon (assembly GCA_020052325.1). Classification (GTDB taxonomy): domain Archaea; phylum Micrarchaeota; class Micrarchaeia; order Anstonellales; family Bilamarchaeaceae; genus Bilamarchaeum. The sequence continues at coordinate 5,279 of JAGVPF010000163.1, read as the reverse complement.
GGGTCCAGCATGTCCGGCCTGTTCGTCGCTGCTATGACGACGACGTTTTTCAGACTGCGAAGGCCGTCCATCTCTGTCAGCAGCGTATCGACTACGCGCTCCATCACAAACGTGCCCGAGTCGCCCCTTCCGCTCCTGCGCATCGCTATCGCGTCGATTTCATCGATGAAAAGCACGCACGGCGCGGCCATCCTGGCCTTCTTGAATATCTCGCGCACCATCTTCTCTGATTCGCCGACGTATTTGGTCAGCACCTGGGCCCCGCTTATCGAGATGAAATTCGCCTCGCTCTCATTCGCCACAGCCTTGGCAAGGAGCGTCTTCCCGGTCCCGGGCGGCCCGTACATCAGGATGCCTTTTATCGGGCGGATGCCCATCTTCTCGAAAATCTCGGGATTGTTCAGCGGCAGCTCCACTGCTTCCTGTATTTCGCGCTTAATTTCCTCAAGCCCCCCGATATCGCTCCATTTCACGGTGGGCCGCTCGACATAGACTTCGCGAAGCGCCGAAGGCTGGATTTCATGCATCGCGTTGAAGAAATCGTCCTTGGTGACTATTATCCTGTCGAGCACCTGCGGGGAGAGGGTCTCCTCCTCGATATTTATTATCGGGAGAACTCGGCGCAGCGCCTTTATCGCCGCCTCCTTGCAAAGAAGCGAGAGGTCGGCGCCGGTATAGCCATGGGTGATGTTGGCGACCTGGGCCAAATCGATGTCCTTCTCAAGGGGCATGTTCCGCACGTGGATGTTGAGGATTTCCCGCCTGTCCCTCTTGTCGGGGACGCCGATTTCGATTTCGCGGTCGAACCTTCCGGGCCTTCTTAGGGCCTGGTCGATTGAATCCGGCCTGTTCGTGGCGCCTATTACGATGACCTCGCCCCTGGCTTTGAGGCCGTCCATTATAGTGAGCAGCTGGGAGACCATCCTTTTTTCGACTTCCCCCGTGACCTCCTCCCTTTTGGGGGCTATTGCATCAATCTCGTCTATGAATATGATGGACGGCGCGTTCTCCTGCGCTTCCGCAAACAGCTTTCTTAGCCTCTCCTCGCTCTCGCCCACGTACTTGCTGATGATTTCCGGCCCCCCCACATAGAAGAAATTGGCGTCCGACTCGTTGGCGACCGCCTTGGCAAGCAGCGTCTTCCCGGTTCCTGGCGCGCCATAAAGCAGGATGCCCTTTGGCGGGTCGATTCCCAGGCGCTCGAAAATCTCCGGATGCCGTAATGGCAGCTCAATCATCTCCCTGACCTTCTGGATGGTGTCTTTCAGGCCTCCGACATCGTCGTAGGTGATGTTCGGGACGTTCTTGATTTCCTTGATAGGCTCCTTGTTGATTTTTACCTCGGTCTCCTCGTTTATCATGACCGGGCCCTGCGGGAACACCTGCACGACGACAAGCGGAATCGAGGTCCCGAAGATGCCAACGGGAAGCAGGTTGCCCTTAAGCAGCGCTTTCCCTATCAGCCTTTTCTTGACATACTGGTCGAACCCGACCGAATAGCGCACGGGCTCCTGCGGCGCGAGCACGACTTTTTTCGCGGCTTTCGCATGAATCTGCTCGATGCGGACCTTTTCCCCGAGGCCCACCCCGACGTTCTGCCTCAGGATGCCATCCATCCTAATCATGTCCAGGCCCTCGTCATCCTGGTGCGCCTGCCAGACGATTGCGAGCGCCGCTTTCTTGCCGGTCAGCCTGATTATGTCGCCGGTCGAGACGCCCAGCTCGCTTTTCGCTTTCGAATCAATCCTCGCGATGCCGCGGCCGATATCGTTCTGGAAGGCTTCAGCGACTTTCAGCATGACTGGGGGCATATCATCACCTGAGAACGGTCTTCCCATCCTTTAGCTCAATCCTGAGCGCGATTCTACTATTTAATAATGATTCTTTTTTAAGGCTCACGACGGTGGAAAGCGCGATGTCCGGAGCGGCTTCCACGCCCATCAACCTAAGCGCGCTCTCGCGTTCCAGAAGCGCTTCCTTCTCTCCGACCCGCACCGAAAGGGCGTCGCCTGCGCATTCGAGCGCAGTGATTTCCCCAAGGAGCATCTCCCTGCTCCGTCTTGTGAGGATGCGGCAGTGTTCGCCAATCTCCACATTCCCGTTCCGTATCCCCGCGCTTTCGATGATTATCTCGTCCTCGGGGCGGATGCGCTCCGAGCGCTCCAACCCTTCGAATAAGATGCATCTCCTTTCGTTCTTGCCATCGGAAACGATGAAAGCGAATCCCTGTATGGTACGCGCGCCCCGGACAAATCCGTCATAGCCCTCGACACGGGACACGACGCCCCGCAGATGGACCGTCTCACCTTCGGCGAGTGCCTCCAGGTCTGAAAATGCCGCCTTGTCCACGACCTCCAGGCTCCCACTGTACCCCAAATGAAGCTCTCCGTTCTTCTCATAGGACCCGCGGACCGATATCCCATCATGCGCCCTGAGCTTTGATGCCAGTTCGACATCCTGGTTCCACAGCACGAGGGGCTTTGCTCCCGTTTCGTCCTCGACCTCGACGACCCTTGATTTCTTGCCGGAGGAATAGGTCGCAACCGGCCAAACCCTCCGGACCTTTGCATTGAACGAGATGCGCTTCTCGCCCTTGGGTATCTCCGCGAGCTTGCACGCCTTCTCCTCGATTTTGAGAAGCCCCTTCTCCTTCGCAATCAGCCTGATGGCGACCTCGCGCGTCAGGAAGCCGTGAAAGGAGTCTATCTTTTCCGAAACCTGGAGCTCAAGCTCGTCCTTTGATGTGGATTTGAGCAGCTCCTCCTCCAGGTCCATGCGTGGCTTTCGCAGAAAAACGATATAAAGATAAGGAATCTACTCCCGGTCAGGATAAACCGCCAGCACGGGTATGGTCCGGCCGAATTCAACGACCGCGATTTCCGGAAGCGCGGTCTCCTTGCAGTAATCCGGCATCCGATAAATCGCATGCGCATCGAGAAGCGGAATGAACGAGTTGGGGTGAAGGCGGAAAAGAAAGTCGCTGCGGGATTTAATCACCGGCCCTATCGACCATCCGGTGTCCTGGAATGCGGTGTCGTCATGCTTCACCGGGACGACGAGCGCATAATCATTTCCCTTCGCGTCCACACGGAAGGCCGCCGCGCCGATATACCTCGGCTCGTCATGCTCATTGTATCTGGGGTTCAGCAGGAAGAAGACCGGATTGCTGTCCGGGCCGATTCCGATGTCCTGGAATATGAACCAGCAGTAGGTAAGCTCGCTATCCCCGTATTTCGCCTCCAAATCCTGCAGGCTCATCAGCTTCCCGCCGCGCATGACGCGCACGTCCGCGTGCGCGATGACGTTGATGTCGTTACCTATTGCCACTCTCTCGGGGCGGATTCCGTCTTCGAGCGAATAAACGGCGATGCTGCCCCTTGGCGGTTCATAGAGATGGTCCTGCGTGTGCGCGCAGCCAATTGCCCCGGAGATGGCGAGCACTGCCAGGCATTCGGAGATGGGTTTGCCCCATGCTTTGCGCGTCGCTGCTCCCGCTTCCGCGTCTTTCCCCCCTCCGCTTCTCCGTAATCTCATCGTATTGTATCAGCGTCTAACGTTTTATAAATAGTCAATATTAATCACTTTTTACAACTTCTTTACGTTTCTTTAAGCCTTAAGCCCAAATCTTTGCCATGCATAAGATGTCCAATCTTGAATACTCATTTCTTGTAAGCGAGTTCGGGCGTTCGCTTAACGGCAAGCACTTCGGGCGAATCCGCAAAATCGGCGAGAGCACCTATAGGATGAAAATCGCCAGTTCTGAAATCATCTGCGAGCTCGGCGTGCGAATCCACTCTACAAAATACATCGAGCCGGCAGAATCCGAGAAGTTCACGGAAAAGGTGGAAAAGGAGCTGGATAACGCCCGCTTAATCGAAATCAGGCAAATCAACAAAGACCGCATCGTCTCCTTCGTTTTCGACAAGGGCGAGCTGATATTCGAGATGTTCGGGCCGGGGAATGCCATATTCGTGAAAGACGGCAATACTGTCTGCGCGCACAAGTACGAATCATGGTCGGACCGGGATATCAAGGCCGGGAGCCCATACAAGCCGCCAAAGACCGCGCCGAGCCAGGCGCTCGAAGCCACGGACAAGTACATCATCGTCTCACTCATGAAGCTCCCCCTCGGGAAGGACTATGCCTTGGAAGCCCTATCACGGGTGAAAATTGATGAGAAGGCGTCCGGCAATTCGCTTAGCGGCAACCAGATACTGAAGCTGGAGCAGGAAATCTCAAGTCTCGTTGCGCAGGCCAGGCCCGTCGCATTCTTCAAGGAGGGGAAAATGGCCGATTACTCGCTTGCAAGCCTCTCTGCTTACAAAGGGCTCGAAATGCGTGCGTTCTCAACGCTAAGCGAGGCTGCGGACGAATACTATACCCACGCGGAGAAGCCGAACCCGAAAATGGAGAAGCTTCAGGACCGCCTTGAGAAGCAGAGGGAACGCCTTTCGCAACTTGCCATTGAGGAAAGAGCGGGCAAGGAAATCGGGGATTACATATACGCCAATTACCAGGAAGTCGAGAAAATCCTGGCGCTTGCCAAAGCCGGAGAATCGGAAGAGCTGGAAAAGAGATATAACGGAAAAATAGATAAAAAGGAGAAATCGGCAGAAGTGGAACTCTAATACGCCGATTCGTTCGTGATAAGGTGCTGCTGGAGAATCATGGCGGCCCTTTTCTGCTTGTCCACGACGACCGAAAGCACGGTGTTCGCGCCGTCCTTGGAAAGCACGTGGACGTTCTGGACATTCACGCCTTCCTTTGCGAGCAGGGCGGTCATCTTGTTCAGTTCGCCGGGCTTGTCCGGGATTTTTATCACTACCGCATTGGGGTCTTCGCACTTGTAGCCGGCCGCTTCCACGACCTGCTTGCCTTTAACGGCATCGGATAATGCGAGCGAAATTATCGCCTTTCCGCCAACGACGTCAACGTTGATTGCGTCGATGTTTATCTTGCTCTTGGCCAGTATGTAGGATATGTCCGCAAGCAGGCCCACTTTGTCGTCGGCTACTATGGTTACTGATTTCACATCCCCACCTCTAAGGTTATAATCTGTAAATCTGGATATAGGGCGTCTTCTTTATATACATAACGTCCTTCTTCCCGATTAATCCCATTTTTATCGCCACACCGACCGCTTCCTTTCCCACTATATTGGCAGAATCGAAGCTAGCAAGGGCATCTTCCACATCCTTGGCCCCAACCTTGCGTTCATCATAGAAGCTCCTGAAGCGGACCAGGTCCATGCATGCGCCCTTGCCCTCAAGGACTTTTCC
>JAGVPF010000073.1 GCA_020052325.1 archaeon | reverse complement strand
GCGCTGCAGAAATTCCTGCGCCTTCCGGCAAGGATGGTGCGGGGAATAAATGCGGAAACCGAGTTCTACGATTCGATGAGCGTGCAGCCCTTTCCCATGCGCGAAGAGGACTCGCCGGCCGACTGCATCGACAAGGGGCTCCCGGCCCCCGAATGGGTCAGGCTCAGGTATGTCTCGATAATCAAGGAGGGGGAGAAAAGCTCGCTGATTTTCATCGACGCCCCACGCAGGATATTCCTCAAGGAGGACATCTCGCGCCAGGATGTGATATGCTCGAAGATTTACGACGCCATCATCTCGCCTTCCGAAGAGGAAGCGCAAAAAGGCTAGCCTGCGCGCGAATAATGGCCCGCCGCGAATTTGCGAAAAGGTGCGCTTAATAACCGTTTCTTATCTTATCTATCCCATGGCACGAAGGAGCCCGAATCGCGCTCAAGCGGAAAGCGGGAATGCGCCGCAGCTCATAGCCCCGGTGCCGCGCTCCTATTTCGATATCCTTAAAAAAAGGATGAAGGAGGAGCAGCCTCCTCTCCCGCCCATCCGGCTTGAGAGGCGCACCCGGAGGCAGGTGCATGACGGGCTCCGCATGCTCGCAAACGGATGGAACGGGGGAATCGAGGCCGCCCTCTGTGTCCCGAGCGAGCTGCTTCTTTTCGAAGGGACCGGCACGCGCTTCTATTCAACCACCGAAAACTCCAATCTCAGCGCACTGCTTTCAGGGCTCGGCATGGGCAAGCTGTTCCTTCCGGAAACCCCCTACGGCATCGTCCTCCACGAGACGGCCAGCACAATAAATTTCGTCCTCTTCGACGCCAAGCGCAGGATTGTCGTGCGCGACCGGCTCCTCTGCTACCATGACGACCCGCCGCAGCGCGACTGGTCGGTTGTGAAAAATCACGTGGACGCCGCGCTCGCGCTCGCCGGGGCCGAGGATGCGAAAAACAAGGGCCTCTTTGCGGTATACGACGGCACGCTAAAACTCATGAAGCCCGAAGCGCACCCCTGATTCACTGGGGCGGGAGCGCGTCTGCGCGCGCCACTTTCAACTGGGCGCCTTTTCTTTTCGGAATGCTATCATGCGGCACACGCTGCCGCGCCTGCCCATTGACTCCGGTTCCGTTTTCGTTTATGCCTTGCGGACGCAGCAATGGCGATGAAATAAAATGGGCATTCGCGCTTGCCCGGGCCGAATCAGGCGTATTCCCATTCTCATCCCTCATCCCATCCGCAGCGCTTCCCCCGGGCAGCTTTGCGCCAAAGACCGGATGCTTGGCAATCCTGCAAATCATGCCTATCGCCAAAGACACGGCGTCTGAAAAGGCCGGGATGGCGGGGATATTATTTGCCGCCGGAGGAATTCCGGTGCCTCCAGCCCGGGTTGCCTTTGGTGCCGATGCAGCATCAAAACACATCTGCATGATGGGCGCGTCATCGCTGATTGGGGCGGCTTCCATGTTCAGGGAAACCGGATTGCTTGCTGGGAATGGAATGGGAATTGCGGGCGCACCTGCGCTAGAATCTGGCGATAACGCGGCAGCGGTCGCCGTTATCTCCGGTGCGGTCCGGGACGGATGACCTGCATGACTTTTGCTGTTTCCTTCGCCGCTTGCCCCGAAGTCCGTATCATTTTGCGTTTCAATCCTGCGGGCTTGCGGCGCATGGGAATGAGAATCCGGATGTGCAGATTCCACGCGCGTCATATGGGCATGCCCTGCCGCGTCATGCATCTGGCAATCCGGATTCGTCCTTGCGATGCTTTGCGCATGGCGGGACATCCGGGAAGAAGAAACATCGCCATCCTTTTCCCCTGCGGCCTCCTTCAATCCGGGGCTGATTGCGGCAAGGTGGGTTTCAAGAAGGGAAATATGCGAAATCTGCAACTGCCTGCCCGTGTAGTAGCTCCACTTCATCCCGGTCAGGACCTGGTCTGCGCGGTTCCACTTTCCAACCGCTCCCTTGGCGTACCAAAAGCCGCGCCACATCGACCTGCCTGAGAGGTGGACCTTCTGCCCTTCGATTGTCCGCCTTGTCGCAGCCTGCGCCCGGCGCATCTCCCGATTCTCGATATGCGCCGGATGAGTATTACTCCTGTGAGTGAGGTGTCTCATCAATCCTCTCAAGCTGGCTCACGCTTATAAATCTTGCCAAGGCGCCATCGGTTATTGTCGAACTCCACCCACACCCGAATCCGCATCCCGTCCCAGATATCTTCCCCTTACCGGCGCCCTCCTCAGGAAGATTGTCTCCAGTTGCGCACGTATCCTCCGGCAGAAAGCAGGAATTCGTTAACCTTGTCCTTAGGGATGGAAGCCCCGGCCGCCATCTTGTGCCCGCCGCCTAAGCCGCCGGCATCAAGGCAGGCCCTCTTCATCAACTCCCCCAGGTTCAGGCCTTTTTCGACAAGCGCCTTCGGCGAGCGGCCGGATATCTTCACAGTATCGTTCTCCCCATACGCCGCGCCGATTATCGGCTTTCCCCATGACTGCTGAAGTGCCATGCCGCACACGACCCCGATGATACCTTCGTCGATGATTCCGCGGCCGTCAAGGAAATGGAACGCCCCGAAATCCTGCACGTGATTGGATGCGAAACCGATTCCCTCGCGGAGGCTCCGCCTGTGCAATGCCAGCAGCTTCCGCGCCTCATCCTGCGCACCGGTGTCGCCGAGGCAGACGCGCACGCCTATCTCGGGCTGCGAATGCCTTCCGCATGCGTTAAGGAGTGTGCTGAATTCGTTGGCCTCGTACGTCTCGTCGCGCGGCCGCTTCGGGAAAACATAGCTCTCGCCGATTAGCTCATTCAGGCCCCGCATTCGGTTCCCTGCTATCAGTACTTTGGCAAGCGCGCTGACAAGCTTCCTCTTCTCATCATCGTCAAGGTCCGCGTAAACCCGCATCCCTGACCTATTGCTGACTCCGGTTCCTTGTCCGGTTTTTTCCGTGCGTATGCCCAGTTCGGAAAGAAGTTCCTGCGCCTTGTCCTCGCGGTACGAGATGCCGGGGATGTACGGGTCGTCGCAGAATGCGAGGAACTGGACAAGCGGCCTGCAGTAGCGGCCGTAGAAAGACAAATCCTCCTCGACTTGCACATCGCCGCTTTTTTCGCCTTCGGCAAGGACCCACCTGTTCATTCCGATGAGCGGGTGCATCATGTCCCCGACCGCCCCGACAATCGCAAGGTCCGGCCTTTTTCTGAAAACGCAGTATGCCGTGCCGGAAGCGCTGAGTTCATTTCCCCCGTCGATGCCGTGCAACATCGGATTCGCCTGCGGCTTGTCGATTCCTTCGGTCTGGTGGTGGTCGATGATGAGGACGTCCTTGAGCTCGTTCACGCGCTTGTTCCCGCCGCCCAAATCCACGAAAATTATCTCCCGCTCGCCCGACAACCTCTTGATTGCCGAATCATCGAGTTTTTTTATGCATTCGCGGCGGAATTTTTTTCCTTCGTCAAGGAACGCGCCGGCTACCAATGCCCCGGAACTTACGCCGTCCGCATCGTAATGGTGCACAATCAGCGGGTCCGAGAATGAGAACGCGAGCCTGCGGAGCTCCGCGCACCGCCCAAGGAATCCCGCCTCGTCCCTCCCAATGCCCATATATACACCTGGTGCAAATCGCAAGCCCGCACACCCTGCGGCCAGCACTTTTTTTAGCCGGCAAATGGCGGGACGAATCCGTCAATGCGCTCCATTGCCATTAACCGCATTCCTTGGTTTTTCACCCGCTCGCCCATATTTAATTCTTTCTGTTCATTATAATATTGTGGTAAACCGTGGACTGAGCCGGGAGGCTATGCGAGTGCTCGAGGCGCGCCAGTCCAATCTGAAGGCCCTGGCAGGAGGCTTCAAATCGCTCATTGAACACAGCACCATGCCAGCGCCCCAAGGGCTTCGCGAGGACGCGTTCACGGGCATGTGGGATTTCGCCAAGCTGCGCCAGCAAATACCCGACGAAGTTAGGTCCCTCGAGCAGTACATATGCTATTTCAGCCCCGGGCCTGATGATGCCGAGCTCAACGAGCGCATCGCCCGCATCTGCCTTGCGCTCTATTTCCTTGACAAGATGGAGCAGATTTCAAGGGCGGTCCTGAAAGACGGCGGCCTTGAGAAGGTGGCGCTGTTTTCGGTCGCGCGGGAGCGAGTCGAGGCAATCCTGAGCGAGGATTTCTTCACAAAGGCGCCAAGGCGAATCATAAACGACTATCTGGATGCCGAATACTCCCTTGCTCCGCTGGCATCGGCATGCTCGGTCCAGCTCCTTCCGCTTGATGATGCCATCGCGAAATACCAGAAGAATGTCGCTTCGATGGTGGGCGAGGCAGAGCGCGCGCGCCTGGCGGCAGACGCCGGCAGATGATAGGCGCAGGCTAAGCAAAATTCCCTGTTTTTCAGAAGATTTTTATTACAGCTACTGCCAAAGCTTAGCATGGCCGGGGATGAAGCAGAGAGCAACATTTACAGGGAGAGGGCCGACGACTTCGCCTTGCACACCCACCAGCGGAACCGCGAGGAGCTGATACGCTTCTACCAGGAGCTGGCGCAGATGGGCAAGGAGAAAATCCCGGCTGAAATGAAATCCTCCGAAGAGTCATCCACTGCGATATCGGAATCCGAGAATGCCATGAACGATTCCATCAAGGCGCTTTCCAAGACTGCGACTTCGCTTTCGGAAGACGGAATCGCGACCGCTGTCGCGCGCATGTGCATCGCGATGTTTCTGATTGAGCGCATCAAGAAATTGCGGGAAATTGCTCTCAAAACAGAGGACCTGGGCACATACTCGCTCTATCTCACGCTTCGGAACCGCGTCTGCGAAACCGTTGCTCCGAATTATTATTCGCTCGGTTCGCAGGAGGTGCTCGGCCTCTGGCTCGATGCCGAGCCGCTGCTTTTTGCATGCTCCAACCTCTGCGGCCTGAATGTCCCGGATTTGGATGACGTCATGGAAGAGTATCAGCCGCGCCTTGCAAAGGCGGTTGGCAAGAGCTAGCCAGCCATTGCGCATGGAATAACCCTATGCGCGGCAAGATTAGAAATCCCCTCATTCAGCCTTCCTGATTCCTCTTACTGGCTGTGAGAATATGACGATACCGGATTCGTTCTCCAGTCTTCCAAGAGCGTTTTCCATCCTGCCCGCCTTGGGCGGATCCCGTTTCCATTCGCCTTCCAGATATTCCCTGATTAGCGTTTCGCGCTTTTTTCGGTCAAGGCCCCGGAGCATCATCTGCCTAATGCCCTCCTTCCCGCCGCTTCCACCGGTTATTGCCTGCGAAACTTCATCCAGCAGGGCGCGGTCCCCGGCTCCCATGTGCTCATAGCGCTCCATGGCAAGCAGAGAGTCGAATCCCGCGCGTTTTCCTTCAGCGATTGCCCTTGCCGTGCCAAAGCGCGGCTTCTGGCCTTTTTGTATCGGCCTCATTCCCTCCGCATCAAGGAACACGACCGAGCCTGCCCTTTTCACGACACTGCCTTTCTCATCCACAACGTCTTGAGTGGTCACCATGAAGTCGAAATCCCCGATTTCATATCCATGCGCGATTAGGGCATCGTATTTGCGCGCAACCTCATCAAATGTCGCGTCGCTGACCAGCCCGCTCCTCAGGGTTGCCGGAATCTCGTCGATATACATGGGGCTGCCTTCAATCACTTCCATGGCGAAGGCCATGTTACCCCCAGTGTCCACGGGCCCGTAGGCCTTCGGGCCGAGGCCGGTTTCACCCAGCACGGTTGCCTTTTCCACTTCGGCCTTGAAATCCGCCGCCCTCTTCCCCCATTCCCTTGCATCCGGATTCCGGTATATCTTCACCGCCACCCTCGCCGGCCTTCCGTCTACTTCCATGTCTGCCGCATAGACGACTGACCCCGAGCCGCTGCCAAGGGGCTCGGAGTAGCGAATATTTATAGCCGGGGCTTCATCCAGCCCCAATTCAGCACGGTACTTTCGCGGCATTCCGCTGAGGCTTTCCGGCATTGAACCGGCTGCCGTTTCGGTGCCTGCCTCAGCAGGGAGGGCGGGCACTGCTTCCCTGAGCCTTGCCCTGAATTCTCCCCCATGCCCGACCACGAATTTCCTGAAAGCTCCTTCAAGGGCGCGGCCTCTGTCATCGCTTAGGCCGCTTGCGCGCGAAGTGCGCAGCACCACGACCAGGTCCTCGAAATTCCTGATTGAATCCGTGCCGGTTATGTCGCTTTTTTTCCTAATCAGCTCTATCACCGGGCGGAGCGCATCATATTCCCCCCCGAGAAGCTCCTTCAGGAACGGCTCTGTCGCCATCCTTGAATTGAAGGCGCTGACAAGCGCATTGGCATCGTCATAGCGCTGCGTTTCGCCGTCCCAGTCCGTGGCCCTTGCGCTTTCCTCGGTCCATCCGGGGGGCGGCACCCTGCCCGCCCCCCTGCGCTCTACTGCATGCTCAACGACAAGATGCCCGTTCGATACGCGCGTCAGCGCGGCCTTTCCGCTTGTTCCCGCCTCAAGCGGGACAACTGGCGAGCGCGCACTCACTGAAAATCCGATGCGCTTATCCCCGGGGGCTCTTGCGATTTCATCATTAACGAATTTGAAAAGCGCGGCGGCTTGCTCAGCTGTTCCCCCCCCTATTACGTATTTGAGCGTTCCAAGCCTCCTTATGCGCAACCCGTGCTCCTGCACATAGCGCGCCACAAGGCCGTCGAACACATTGATTACCGCATTGGCCCCGTCATGCCCGAGGAACGTGTTCACGCCCCTGATGCCGAAGCTGTTGTTGAATATCTCGGCAATCCCTTTGCCTGTCTGCGGCAGAAGGGGTTCCATATCGGCCAGAACTGCGGGATCCGAGACGCTCAGCCTCATTTCGAATGCGACTCCCGGCATGTCAAGCGTCTCGGTTTCGGACATATTCGTTTTTTCATCCGCCACGCGCCTGAATGCAGCATCCAGCTGGGCATCAGACGGATTATCTGGGTCTGCCCCTGCCTTGCTGAGCACTTCTTCAGTGCGTGAAACAATGATGCGCTCCGCACCTGTCCGCGGCGCGCTCCTCCTGCCCCATGCCTCCTCGACACGCGCACGTTCAACCGGCTCGAGTGCGCGCACGATGTTTGGCTCGGCCCTCACATGCGCCGAGCGGCGCAGGCGTCCTGCGAATGCAGGGTCGTCTGCAGCCGTTGCCGCATGCGTGAGGAACTCCACCGTTCCGTCAGGCCTCGTGATGAATGCATCCGTGCCATCAGCGTATTTTGCCGAGATGCTCCCATCCGTCTCCTTCCTTATCTGGATTGGCAAGCCTGCTTCCGCGCTTGCCGCAACCAGCGTCCTTGGTTCGCGAACAAGGTGGCTGATGCGCGAAATGCGCTCTGCAAATGGCAGAGTTTTGTCCGTAAGCACCCGCTCCGTGGCTCTCTCAATCGCGCCATGCAGGAGCGAGCGCACCCGCTCCCCGCTTCCCGGCTTGAGCACGAGCACGCTAATCGTCTCGTCGCCGCGAGGGGACGGCCTCATCAGGAACGTTACCTCGCCCGGGCGCACCACGTCTGCCACTGCAAGCCGTATTATCTCGCGGTACGCCGCAAGGCCAATATCGCCCCATTCCATGCCGAAGATGTTGTTGATTGCGTTCAGCAGGCTCTTGTCTCCGGAGAGGATGACCATGTCGCTTTCGCGTCCCCATTCGGCAAGCTTCAGGACATTCGCCTCGATTGCCCTGAAGGCGGGTCCCATCTCGATGTCCTTCCCTCCGACCGCCCAGGCTTCCTCCCCGCTCAGCTTGCCCCGCCTGAAAATCTCAGCCAGCATCTCCTTCGCGTTTGCCACGTTGCGCGGAGCGGCTTTCGCGACAGCATCCTCACCGGTCAAGGTGGGGGCCTGCCTGCGCGCAACCACATCAAGGACAGCATCGATCTCCCCCATGCCCCCCTGCACTTTCAGATATACCGCCTCTCCCATGGGCCCGTACCTTCCGGCCTCCGCTCTTGGCAGCTCCTGCCCTCGATACACCCTGAAAAGATTAGTCGCATCAGCGATTATGCTTTCATCAGCAATATTGCGCGCCTTGAGCTCCTTGAGGAATCCGCGCTCGGCCTTTGCATATGCAATCTCCCCGGCATATTCCCGGGCCATGAGCGCCTTCGCGGCGGGGTCCCCTGCCCACAATCCGCGTTCCTGCACGCTCGCCTTGTTCATTGCCTCAACAGAGGCCCTGTAGTCCTCAGGAATCCGTGCAATCTCCTCGGCCGAGAGCACCCGGTC
>JAGVPF010000133.1 GCA_020052325.1 archaeon | reverse complement strand
GGCAACAACGACATGCCGTTCATCAAGCCAGACCTCCACATAACGATTGCCGATTCGCTCCGCCCCGGCCATGAGCTGTGGTATTACCCCGGCGAGACCAATTTCCGCTCAGCAGACCTCATAGTCATCAACAAGGTGAGCGAGAACCCGATGGATGTCAGGCGCATCCTCAAGAATTGCGAAAAGGCGAACCCGAAGGCGAAAGTGATTGAGACGGACATGGAATTGACGCCTTCCAAAGCGGTCGATCTTTACGGCAAGAAGACGATAGTCATCGAGGACGGCCCGACCGTGACGCACGGAGGCATGAAATTCGGCGCCGGATTCGAGTACGCCGCGAGGAACGGGGCGGACGTAATCGACCCGAGGCCGTTTGCCGTCGGAAGCATCAAGGAGGTCTATTCCAAATTCGACAACATCGGTCTTGTCGTGCCTTCAATGGGGTATTACGACAAGCAGATGAAGGACCTTGCGGAGACCATTAACAAGAGCGGGGCCGAGATAGTGGTTTCCGGAACCCCGATTGACCTGACCAAGCTACTGAAGGTGGACATACCGGTTCTGCATATCGATTTCAACATCAAGGAACGCACGGGGAGCCTTGAATCGGTGATAGCGAAATTCCTCAAGGGGAAAGAATGAGGCGCTGATGCCTGCTAAAAGCCGGCTCGTCAGCGGTTTTCCCCCTTGTATTGGCCCTCGTAAAGCGTTTTTGCATCCTCGGCCAGGCGGATGAAGATCATCTGGCCGATTTTCGCATTCTTCTTGAATACCGCCCCATGCTCGTTGCGCACGACCAGAAGGGCCTCGCTCCGCCCTTCGTAACCCGGGTCCCAGACCGCGCATTCGAGCGTCACGCCGCAGCGGAGGAGCGATGAGCGCGGAAGGCAGAGGCCGGCCACGTTCTTAGGTATGCGGACGTATTCGTTGAATATCACCTTGTAGGCGCCGGGTTTCAGCAGTACGCGGTCTGAATCCGCGCCAAAATCGAACGGCACGGGCTCGACCTGGCTGATTTTCCTCTCCATGTTGTCGAAATCAATCAGCCCGGCCTCCTTGAAGGTGTAAACCTCCTTCATGGTGATGTCTATCCCGCAGGGCTGGTATTGGCTGCTGTGGAGGCCTTCGAATATCTTCGCCGCTTCAAGATGCTCCTTAGGAAGGATCATGAAGGGGATACGCAGGGCAGGTTTATATTTTTGGGGGAATAAGCCGGTGTATGGCCGCTTATAAGATGTACATCGGGGGGGAATGGGTGGGGGCTGACTCCTATTTCGATACAATCGACCCCGCAACGGAAAAGGCCATCGCCAGGTTCCCCCTTGGAGACCGGAAGCACGTGGATATGGCGGCCGGTGCGGCCAAGGATGCGCTGCCGGGATGGTCCAGGACGCCTCCGCCCAAAAGGGGGCTGATTCTACAGAAAGCCGCTGACATCCTGAGGATTGAGAAGGAGAGGCTCGGGCGCCTGGTTGCAACCGAGATGGGAAAGGTACTCCCGGAAGCTCTCGGGGACGTGCAGGAGGCGATTGACACATTCGAGTATTTCGCCGGCGAGGGGAGGCGGCTTTACGGCCACACCACGACGAGCGAGCTGAAAGACAAGTTCTGCATGACAATCCGGAGGCCGGTCGGAGTCGTCGGGCTGATTACGCCCTGGAACTTCCCCACCGCGATTCCTGCCTGGAAGCTCGCTCCGGCACTGGTTTGCGGGAACACGGTAATATTCAAGCCGAGCTCGGACACGCCGCTTTGCGCGTATGAGATGGTAAAGGTGCTGATTAAGGCGGGCGTGCCTCCGGGTGTGGTGAATTTTGTCACCGGCCCGGCGTCCTCGGTGGGAGAGGCGATTGTGAAGCATCCGGAAATCGAAGGGCTCTCATTCACAGGCTCGAAAGCGACGGGGGAGTGGATTACGAAGAACGCCGGGCTGAAGAAGGTCGGCCTTGAACTGGGTGGAAAGAACCCCATCATCGTTATGGATGACGCCAGGCTGGATTTGGCGGTGGATGGGATACTCTGGGGCGCGTTTGGAACTACAGGCCAGCGCTGCACTGCGACAAGCCGTGTGATTGCGCACCAGAAAATCAAGCCCAGGCTGCTGTCCGCGCTCGTGACAAGGGCGAGGATGCTCCGGCTCGGGCCGGGCGTCCAGAAGACGAGCGATGTTGGGCCATTGATAAACAAGGCGGCCCAGGAGAAAACCGGCAAGTACGTGGGAATCGGCATAAACGAGGGCGCGAAGCTGCTCTGCGGCGGGAACAAGCCCGCGGGCAGGGGCTTCTTCTTCAAGCCGACCATATTCGACGATGTAAGCCCGGACATGAGAATCGCCAGGGAGGAGATTTTCGGCCCGGTCCTTTCAGTCATTGGATTCGACACATTGGATGAGGCGATAGATATTGCGAACTCGGTCGAATACGGGTTGAGCTCGTCCATCTACACGGGCGATATCGGAAGCGCATTCCGGGCAATCGAGCGGATTGAATCGGGCATAACGTACATCAATTCGAGCACGATAGGCGCGGAAGTCCACCTTCCTTTCGGCGGCGTGAAGGGCACGGGGCACACGCGGGAAGCGGGCATCCATGGCCTGGACGAGTTCTCTAATATAAAAACGATTTATATCGATTACTCGGGAAAGCTCCAGAAAGCGCAGATTGATGTTGATTGAGAGTGACCACATGAAAGAGGCAGTCAAGCTATACGTAATGCAGCTCCAGTACGGCGGGATAGCCGAGGACATATATCATTTCCTGCCCGCCCGCGAAAAGGGGATGCTGATCGAGAGGGACGGCAGGTTCTTCCTCAAGGATGATGAGAGGAAAGGAATCAAGGTCGTGCTGACCGGGGGCGTGTTCGACGTGCTTCATATCGGGCACATCGTTACCCTCAGCGAGGCAAAAAAACACGGGGATGTCCTTGTCGTTGCGGTCGCCCGGAACGAGCACATCAGGAAAAAGGGCAGGGAACCGATCCATGACCTGGAATACCGGAAAATCATGGTCGAATGCCTCAAGCCGGTGGACCTGGCGATTGCCGGGTTCGAGGACGAGAAAAGGATGCTCGAGCTCGTGATGCCGGACGTCATAGTCTACGGATATGACCAGAAGGATTCCGTCCGTCCCAAAGGGGTCGAAATCGTGAAGCTAGAGCGCAGGATTGACGACTCGAAATTCAAGACGAGCAAGATACTTGAGGACCTCGGTCTCTGAGAGGGCGGCCTATGGTAAATTTATAAATTTGCCATGAGTTCTACAATCATGATTCTGGGCCAGTTCAAACCCATGGCGATGAAGCCGCCGGGAGAGGAGGAGAAGGAGCCCGAGCAGACGCAGACAGGCACTCAGGACCGCTCGAACAATTCCGACGATTTCCTCAAGACACCGGAGGCAAAAGAGTTCATAGGCAGGATGTCTGAAAAGCTGAAGTCGGGCAATTTCCCGGCAACAAGAAGGGGAATCAATGACATCATGGGAACCTTGCATCGCAATTCCAACCTCTC
>JAGVPF010000060.1 GCA_020052325.1 archaeon | reverse complement strand
ATTGTCAGCCAGCGTGCTTTTCATTCTAGGAGTCGCATTCGTCGACTATGTCATGCTCCCCATAATCCTGCAGTTCTTCATCCAGAGCAACACGATCCTTGGCCTTTCTAACCTTTTCTCTGTGGAGCCGTTTTTCGAGTTCATCGCCCTGAACCTTTTCATGGGTGGCCTGGTTTTCCAGACCCCTCTCATCCTAGTGATGGCAAACAAGATAGGCATCCTGCCACGGGAATGGCTGACGGGTTCTAGGCGCATGGCGTTCATTGTGATACTGCTTATCGCAGGAATCGTCACTCCGGACCATTCAATTATCTCCCAGCTTATTCTCGGGGGGGTGATGTACCTGTTGTTCGAGCTAAGCATCCTGTTCATGAAGGGAAAAACAGAACAAGGAGAATAGGATAGTGGCGGGCCGTATCGCCTCGTTTTCCAGTCCCTGGCCTTCTTCTGGCGTTGATGACCTGAATGATCTCACCGTCAATCAGTATGGAAACCGGCGTTTTCTATAGTTACCAGCGAGGATTAGGAAAAGAAGGAATTACAAAAAAGAGAAAAAAGGAAGGCGCAGAGAACCCCTTTCATTTTTTCCGCGCCATCTTGCCTGCCCATTTTGCCTTCCATTTCTTGAACGCGTTCTCGTGCTTCCTCTCCCCCTTCTCTTTCTTGCCTTTCTTGCGGGTGTAATTGGTGATATGGTTGTCCGTGCCCAGGTCAACCACGCTCCCCTCGTTCCCGCCGCTGAAGCCGCGGACGGTGTTGTTGCTTGTGGACTCGCCGAAATAATACAAAACTGGCGCATCCGCCTTCGACAGGTTGTTGCCGATGAAGACGTTGTCGCTGGAAGCGCCGTCCACGTAGACGCCGAACCCGGCCTGGCCGACAAACTTATTGTCTTTCACGGACGCATCAGAAACGTTCCAGAAGCTTATGCCATTGCCATCCGGAAGGAGATGGAATTTGTTGTCTTTGGCCAACACATCTGCAGAAGATTCGGAAACGTCAAGACATACCCATCCGCTCGCCTTGTTGTCCCTGATGCGGACGGTCAAAGGCCTGTCAGGCTGGGCTCCTTCCTCCCACCAGGCAACAATCGCAGAACCGTAGGGGGCGGACAGCTCGATGTCATTGCCTATCATTTCGATATCCGACCCCGTATAGCCGGGCCAGGGCATCGCATCCAGGCCCATTCCTATCTCATAAGCTGCGTTGCCGCACGCTGATTTCAGCTCGCAATTCCGCACCGCCCACCTGCCAGTGGAATGGCAGTATATTGAAACTACGACGTCGCCATCACAATCCGCGGTCAGCCCGATAGCCTTGACATTCTCGATGTCAACATCACAATAGCCATACGTCCCGCAGAGGAGGCTGTTCGGATTCATGAAAACAAGGTTCCTCATCCGTATCGTGAGCTTTTCGCTGCTTTCGCCCATGTCAAAGGGCAGGTTCATGAAGCCGATAGCCGCGGTGCATCTGCCAATGGTCGTCATGACGGCCTTGCCATAGAGCGGATGATTCTTCGTTATAGATGAGTCGACCTGCTCGAACCTCTTCTTTTTCAGTATTTCGCCTTCAATAGCGCAGTCCCTGAACAGAATCCACACCCTGAATTCGCCCCAATCCAGCGTTTCACCGAAATTGAACGGAGTGTACTCGCCGTCTTCATTAACAGCCTTCAGGCGGATTTTGCCTTGGTATTCCGGAATCGGGGCTCCATTCTCGTCTTGGCCGTAATTCGCGGCCATAATAATCCTGTACGCATCCCTGGTGACTAAAAGCGAACCTTCCCCCTCGCTCATAACTCTCGGAAGGCCAGTCGAGTATGTCTCGTTTGGAGAGCCATCCGGGTATATGTCGTAGAATCCATCCGATGCCACCCCGTCCATGGTGGGGGCGGTGCCCTTGGCATGCGCGGTTTTACTGAGTCCAACAGCTGCTACGCCCACCGCGACCGCGCCAATTCCGGTAGCGCGGATAAACTGCTTCCTGGTTATCCTGACCCTTGCGGGCGTTTTCCTTTTTTTCATTGCCATCGCATAACCCCCGTTTTCTAGATTTTTTAAAAAAAATGGTTTTGGAAAAGATACCTTCAGGATCTCCCCTTCCCGGCTTTCTTCTTGCCTTCTTCCTCCTCCGTCTCCTTCATGCCCTTCTTCACTTCGCCGAAGGATTTGCCTATGGCCCTAGCCAGTTCCGGGAGCTTTTTCGGTCCAAGCACCAGCAAGACTACGACCAAAACCACGAGAAGAATCTCACTTGGCCCAAGCCCGAAAACCTGAAACAGAAACATCACAACACCCCGCGCATTTCAATGCTACCCGTCTCGCAGAATGGGTATTAAAGTGTTTCCCCGCGGCTTTCTAATGCCGGGTTCCTGCCCGCATAAATTTTAGTATTGTTCTTTCCACATTCATTGCTAATACCCGGGCAAGGTGCACGTATGAAATTCTTCATCGACACGGCGGAAGAGGTGCAGATTAAGGTGGCACCATGAAGATGAAGGGGCGGTGAGGCTGTGAAACTCGGCATCGTAATCTCTACAAATGACGCGGAAACGGTGTGGAATGCATTCCGGCTTGGCAACTTCTCACGGAAGGAGGGCACCGAAACGAAGGTGTTCCTGGTTGGAAAAGGCGTCGAGTATGAAAAAGCCAGCTGTGAAAAATTCAATACCGTTGGCGAAGCGGGCAAGTTCATTTCCAGCGGGGGCGTCATTCTCGCATGCGGCACCTGCATCAAGGCGAGGAACCAGGAGGGGACGAACCTTTGTCCAATCTCCTCAATGAAAGACCTTTATGTGCTAATAGCCGAGAGTGATAAAATCGTATCATTTTGATGTGGTCTCATGAAATTCTTCATCGACACGGCAGATGTGGAAGCTATTAAGAAAGCGGTCGAGCTCGGCATGTGCGACGGCGTTACTACCAACCCGACTCTGATTATGAAATCCGGCAAGGACCAGAAGAGCGTCATCCGGGAAATCGCCAAAATCGTCAAGGGCCCAATAAGCGTCGAAGGCATCGCGGACGACGCGCCGGGCATGATAAAGGAGGCCGAGGAATTCTCAAAATGGGCTCCGAACATCGTCGTGAAGGTCCCGATGACCAAGGAAGGCCTCAAGGCGGTCAGGTACCTTTCCTCTAAGGAGATACAAACCAACGTAACGCTCGTTTTCTCCGCATCCCAGGCGCTCCTGGCTGCGAAAGCGGGCGCTACCTACGTATCGCCCTTTGTCGGCAGGCTGGATGACATCTCTGAAAACGGCATGAAGCTGGTTGCCGACATCCTTGAGATTTTCTGCGCCTATGATTTCAAGACCGAAGTGATTGTGGCGTCAATCCGCCATCCGCTGCATGTCGTCGATTCGGCGAGGATGGGTGCGCATATCGCTACGATGCCTGCTGACGTGTTTGAGAAGATGTTCAGGCACCCATTGACCGACAAGGGCATCGCGCAGTTCAAGGATGATTACGCTAAAACAAAAAAATAGCAGGTTTTTATTCTCTTTATCCAAATAGTCCTCCAGAGAGGCTCACAGAGGTCATCAAATGAAAGAATCCATCCCGCTAACTTGGAGGCGAATCCCGGAAAGATACCGGATGCTAGGAGTCAAATGCGAGACCTGCAGCACGTCATATTTCCCGAAAAGGGCGATTTGCCCCAAATGCAGGCGCAAGGGCCAGCTTTCCGAAATCCAGTTCGAAGGCAAGGGCAAGGTCTTCTCTTACACCGAAGTCACCTCCCCTCCGGAAGGCTTCGAGGACCAGGTGCCTTACATCCTTGCCGTGATTGAGCTTGATGAAGGGGCGAAGCTGACCGGGCAGATTGTGGATGCGCACAAGGACGACGTGAAAATCGGCTCCAGAGTCGACCGCGTGTTCCGCGTCATCCAGCGCGACGATCCAGAAGGGCTCATACACTACGGGTTCAAGTTCAAGCTGGCGTGATTATGGGCAGCCTGGGCAACAGCGTCAGGGTTCTGCGTAACATCATGAATCTTCGGCGGGAGCGCTGGATGGGCGTGGATTCGCTTTCTAAGATGCAGGGCGTTGAGCTGCGGAAGCTCATCGGAAGCGCCGCTTCGACCGGCTTTTATGGAAAGCTCCAGGCCCCCGCTACGGCCGGATGCGAGATAGGCGAAACCCTCCGGCAAATCCCAATAACCGAAAAGGGCGCCCTTCGTTCATCGCCAAACAGCTTCCTCGGCAAGGGCGTTGACGCGCGCAATCTTATTGCCGTCAGCACATCCGGGACGTCCGGCGTTCCGGTCAGGGTTTATTCCGACAACGATGCAATCTGCTGGAGGAACGCGCTCGCCCTGTTCAACCTGGTTGATTGCGGAATCATGCCGCAAGACAGGCTCATCCATATCCGTCGCCTTGGCAATCCCGGCTCGGCACGCTCCAGGATGGGGTTCTTCAGGACGGAGAACCTCTCCCTCTTCGATGACGAGGGGAAAAACCTTTCAGCCCTCCAGCGCGCCAGGCCGGATGCCCTCCTGTGCTGCCCGTCTTATGCGCATC
Organism: archaeon; assembly: GCA_020052325.1. Classification (GTDB taxonomy): domain Archaea; phylum Micrarchaeota; class Micrarchaeia; order Anstonellales; family Bilamarchaeaceae; genus Bilamarchaeum. The sequence goes on along the minus strand of JAGVPF010000060.1, from coordinate 370 downwards.
TATTGGCGGCCAGGAACCTGACGCTTCCCAAGCCGCTGAGGGTGAAGGCCGCGTTCACCGGCGCAGAAAGGCTTAGTCCCACCTCGCGCAAAGCCATCTCTGAATCGTTCTTATGCCCGGTTTTCGATTCCTACGGCAACCAGGAGTTCGGACACATCGCATGGGAATGCCCGGAAGAGCACAGCATGCACGTCACCAGCCGGGTAATCCTGGAAATTGTCGATGAAAAAGGCCGGGCCGTCAAAAGCGGCAGCGGCGACATACTAATAACGGCGCTCTATAACCGCGCGATGCCCCTGATAAGATACCGCATCGGCGACCGGGGGAGCTGGGGCAGGGAATGCGCCTGCGGCAGGGCCCACCCGGTGCT
>JAGVPF010000079.1 GCA_020052325.1 archaeon | reverse complement strand
TTCCAGCAGCTCATGGACGAATACTTCAAGATAGCGAGCGAAGGGGCGAAGTTCATCAGCAAGGGCAAGCTGGACGAAATCGGCAGCCTGATGAACGCGAACCAGAGCCTGCTGTCCGAGCTCGGCGTTTCGGACGAGCGCAACGATGCGGTGACGCGGCTCGCGATAAATGCGGGCGCCCTCGGGGCCAAACTCACCGGAGGGGGAGGAGGCGGCTCGTGCATCGCGCTCGCACGGGATGCAGGGCACGCCGCCAAGATAGCCGATGCCATGAACAAGGCGGGCTTCACATCCTTCGCGACCGTCATCGACAAGAAGAGAAGCTGAGTCTTTTTCTTTTATTCCCCATTTTATTGTCATTTGACCCCTACGCGCCAGCATAATTCCCTAATCGGACAGGGGCCGCACATCGGCTTCCTGGGGAGGCAGACAGTCTGACCGAATGCAACGAAGTCGCGGTTAAGGGTGCGGAGATAGCGCTTGGGAATCTTCTCCATAAGAACGCGCTCGGTCTCTTCGGGTTTTTTTGTCATGACGATGCCCAGGCGGTTGCTGATGCGCTGGACATGCACATCGACGCCGATTGCGCTTTTTCCAAAAGCGCGTGCAAGGACGATGTTCGCGGTCTTCCTGCCGACGCCAGGAAGCTCAAGGAGCCCGGCCAGGGTGTCCGGCACGCCGCCGTCCCGGAGCATACGGCAGACCCTAATCAGGTTCCTGGCTTTCACGCGGTAGAAACCGACCCCATACAGGAGCCTTTCGAGTTTTTTTGCCCCGAGCGCAATCACCCGCGACGGCGTTTTGGCTCGCCTAAACAGGCGCTCCACCACCTTCAGGGTAGTTTCGTCTTTCGTCCGGGGGGAAAGCATGGTGAAGACGAGAATCTTGAAAGGGGAATCCCTCGTCGCCTCTTCCGCCCGGTAGACCGCCGCATCGCGCTTTGACGCCTCGTTATGCATTTGCCGGATAATCCATCCGATTTTCCCAAGTGCGGCTTTGTTGCCCCCGCTTCGCATGATATGACCGTTGCGGCGAGATTTAAAAACCGCGCCGCAGTTCATAGTTAAGGGGATACGATGCGATTGTTGTTGCCTGTCTTGTGTCTGGCGTTCTGCGTGTTGGCTTCGGGTTTCGCATTTGCGGGTAGCTGCCCGGCGGGTGCCAGCGACTGCTTTTTGTGCGGCGGAAAGGACGGGATACCTTGCACGACGAACTGCACCGGCGCTTACAGGGAGGGCGTGGGCAATGTCGCATGCGAATGCCCGCAGGGAAAGGCATGCGTCTGCCACTGCCCGGTTGAAGGAGGCGGACCCGTAGCAGGCGTGGGAACCGGAGGTTTGCCCCAGGGTCGCGCGACCTTGAGCGCTTTTGATGGTGACACTTACGTCAAGGTGCCGGGCGGGGAATGGGCGAGGGTGGCCACCCAGATACCACTTTCCGAGGACAATTCAGTAAGAACGGGAAAGGGCTCGAAGGCCACAATCCTGCTTGATGACGGCTGCAAGATATTCCTGGATGAGGAAACCGAAATGACGATGGTGAAGATATACCACCCCCCATCCGCGACTTCGCTAGATGTGATAATAGAGCTGGTCAATGGGGCGTTGTTCTCTGATGTCACGAATCGGGAAGGGATGAGGTTCGAAATAGAGACAACGGTCTCAGTGCCCGGAGTGAAGGGCACGAAGTTCTCGGTATATTATGATAACGCCTCAAAGAAGGCAGCCGTCAAGGCTGTTGAGGGCACAGTGACTGTGCCGGATAGGTATGGGCATACGGTTGACCTTGAAGGCGGGGAGATGGTAGAGGTCACCCAGTCATCCGGGCTTGGACAGGTCCAGGCTTTTGACAAGAACGCGGAAGAGAGGAAATGGGAAACGGGCGGAGGGGGGTGCGGCTCGGCATTCATCCTGCCGCTGGTACTGGGCGCGGTTTTGATGATGAGACGCGCCTGAGGGCGATAATCCGATGGATGCGCATAGGCAGCAGCGTTCCGCCAACCGCGCCCCGTCACTTCTTTTCGCTTATCTGCGTGCAGAGGGCAGCCTTGCCTGAGAAAAGGGCAACGATGCGCTCGGGATGCGAGGCATTCATGACATATGCAGGCGAATCGAGCGCAAGGAGCTCGTCGATTTTTCCCTTCATGCCACCGGTCACATCGTTCTCGGTGCGTTTGAGATGCTTCGAGATTTCCGGGTAGTTCAGTTTTGTTATGAGCGGGATTACGTTCCCCTTATCGTCAAGCACGCCGTCCACATCTGTCGCCAGGACGAGCATGTCGGCACCCTTGCCCAGATACGCCACAATCTGGTCGCCAGAGCATGGATAGCCGCCGAGCTCGGAATCCGGCACCATATCGCCGAAAAGGACGGGCAGGTATCCGCTCTGGAGGTAATCATTCACAATCTTCGTGTCGAACCTCGCAATGCGCTTGTCTTTTAGGGAGAGAACCATCGCCGGGGGGATGGATACGGCTGGCGCACCGTTCGCTATCAATGCGGCTACCAGCATGGAGGAGAGTTCGCAGCATGCGGCGTGCGTGTCCGCGTAGCCGAGCTTCTGTGCCGTGTTTTTCACCCCGTTCTCCAGGCCGTGCTTTATGACGAGAGCATGGCCAAACGAGCCGGCGCCATGCACGAGTACCAGGTCGCGGGCGCCTTTTTTCCATATCCCGGCAACGGTTTTGGCTATGCGCCCGATGTTCTCGGACTTTGCCTTGCGGCAGCCGGACTTGTCGGTGATGACGCTGCCGCCTATTTTGAGTATCTTCATGTTTTTTCTTGGACCGGAAGCGAATATAAACATTCTCGGACAACATCGCACCATGCGAATCCTGGTCGCCATCACCGGAGCCTCTGGGCTCGAATACGGGAACCGCCTCGTTTCCGTCCTTAAAAAAACGAAGGGGGTCGAGGCGAGCCTGGTTATCAGCTCCGGAGCGGCCGAAGTGGCGAAGGCCGAGGGGAGCAGGCTCCCTAAGGCGGATTATTCGGAAAGCGATTTCTCTTGCCCTTATGCATCGGGCTCGAACCCCCCTGACGCGGTGATAATCGCGCCCTGCTCGCTCAAATCGCTTGGCGAAATTGCGAACGGCGTCGGAAACACCCTCATCACGCGCGCTGCAGAAGTCGCCCTCAAGGAAAGGAAGAAGCTCGTGCTCGTCGTCCGGGAAACGCCATACTCGCTGATTACGATAAGGAACATGGAGACCGTGACGCTGGCCGGGGCGGTGGTCCTTCCCGCGACGCCCGGATTCTACGGAAAGCCCAAATGCGTCGATGACATGATAGATTTCGTGGTGGCGCGGGTGC
>JAGVPF010000083.1 GCA_020052325.1 archaeon | reverse complement strand
GACGGGGCGCATCCGTATTTCCGGAAACCGCAGCTTGATGAACCGATAATCCTCACACAAAAAAAGCCTGCCCAGCCCGCGGCAAGGTCGAGCGACCCTACGCGCGAACTTGATATGAATGACCTTGAGATTCTTATTGACGCCACGCCTGGAGCGGCGACAGCCCTGCCCAGGGCATCAGAGCCTACGACCGAGCTGTCGATGGGCGATTTCCTGGAGTTGGACGGAAGGCGCGTCCCGCAGCTTCCGCCTGCCCCGAAAAAAAGCGTCATACCACCGCCGGCGCCAAGCACGAGGCCGCCGGCGGGGACTGCACCCGCAAGGGAGACCGAGGAGACGGGGGAGTATTCGCTTTCAGACCTGCTTTCGGCCAACATAGGCAGGACGGATGGGGCAAAAGGAAAGGAGCCTGCAAGAAGCATTGAATCGAGCGTTATCAGTTCAATGGAAGACATCCAGAGGCTCGAAGCCGAGCGCGTGGCGCAGGAGAAAGCCAAGCAGGCCGAGGCCGCAGCAAAGCCGAAACCTCCGGAAGAGCCGAAGCGCGCAGAAGAAACAAGCGTCATGAGGTCCATGAAAGAGCTGCAGGGAATAGAAGAGCAGCGCGTGGTGGAGGAAGCGGACGCTCGGGCGGACGCAGAAGCGAACGCGAGGAGCCTTGAAGCGAACCTGCGAAAGCTCCATGACGAGCACAAGGCCAGCCTGAATCCGGGAAACGACCTCTCGGCCCTTCTTGAAGGCGAGCCGGGCGCGGGCGCCGAGCCGGGAAAGAGAGTGGCGAAGGACGCCAAGCAAGAGCCGTTCATTTTCCTCGAGCCCGAAATCCAGATTAGCGGGGAGACTAGCATTTCAATCTCAATCGAGCTCCTGCTCGGGCTTCCGTGGGAGGACCAGCATTCGGTCTACCGGCTCACGGGCAGGGAGCAGGAGGATTGCGAAAAGGTTCTTCCTGAAAGGGAGACCAGGTGGGTGCTTCCGGTGCCCCCGAAGGACAGCAAGGACAAGGGAGATGTCGCGACGCTCAAGCAGTTCGCAAACGAGACCGCTCGCGAGTTCAACGGCAGGGAGTATTACATCGTCAAGGCGGCGTTTGGCGGGGCCAAGAGGGCAGCAAGGACCGGATGCCTTCTGCACATCTGGCCCGAAAGCTCGACCGATTACGAGTACCTGGGCGAAGTGAGCGGCGAGACCGGCTTAAGCCAGCCCATGACCGGCGAATGGTCAATCAATATGAAATGCCACATCATGAGCGGCGAGGAGATTGCCCGGTGTTCATCGATTCTTCCGGATAACAGGCCGGTGTTCCTGCACCCGGTTCCCCCGTCCGAAGAGCAGGTGGCCCTGGAGAGGTCGCTCATGGAAAGCTTCCATGAAGGCCGCATACCGAGGATAGCGCTCGGGGGCAAGGAATACTTCGTGATGGAAATCGGAACGGTCGCAGAGTGGCAGGAGCTCGCATTCATGTTCCCGAACCTCCGCATCGCTTCGCGCAAAGGCGAATGGCTCGGCATATGGCCGGAAAGCGAGACGGGAAAGGCAATGATGTCCTTCGAGTACGGGTTCGAGCGCGCGCACCATGGCCCGCAGGGTCCGCCCCTTCTGGAAAGCGGGGGCCTGATAGAGCCTTACGAGAGCGAGCTTGCGGCGATAAGGAGGCTGCACCCGAAATCGGAAAAAAGGTGGCTATATGCGCTTCCCGAGAAAATCCGCGACATGGACAGCGACACGCTGAATTTCCTTACGGTCATTTCCTCAAGGGAGATTGAGATGACGGGCGTGAGCCCGCTGATATCGCTTTCGGGCAGGTGGTACATCAGCATGAAATACCCGCACCCGGATGCAAGGGAAGCCTCGCTCGAAGGGGCAAAGGTGAGGGTGGCTCCGAAAGTCGCGAAAATCAAGGACGTCCTTGCCGATGTCCGGGCCAAAAGCGCCGAGCATAGCGCAAAGGGGCAGACACCGATGATAGTCCTTCCCCCGGATCCGGAGCAGCGCAAGCCGCTCCTTGGCATGTTCCCGGAAGGCGAGACAAGGTACCTCTATTATGTGGACCCGAAGAACAACGGGTATGTGGCATTGAAGCCGCATGTCGCGCTCATGCGGGGCAAGGAAAAGGAAGTTTACCTCGTCCTCAAAGAGCCGTACGAGGGCGCGATACCAGTCAGAAGGGAAGGAATATCGATATACCCCCTTGAGTGAAGGGGATGGCCAGAACCGATCGGGGGGAAATTGCGGGAAACGCACCCCCGTCCTGTTTTTATACCGGGAATGAGAAGTGGGCAGTGGCATGTGCCGGAGCCCTTTGCGGCCGGCGAATGCGTAAACGGGAAACGCTTATGGGTCTTGGAAAGGGCGCGTACCTGAAAAAAATCACGGCGGGCGTCCAGAAATGGCGTACTGTTGAAATCGGCGATAAGCTCGACGGCAGCTCGCCCCCTTCGGTTTTCATCGGCAATTTCGGCTATCCCAAGGTATATGTCGGGCCGATGATAGCCCCCTACGAGGGGGATACGTCGGTACTAGATACGCCCGAGACATGGATAAGCGGCAATAAGAGCCAGGATGACATCATCCGCTTCCGCCTCGACCTTGTGCGCGGGAAGCGCCGGGTGGGCATCAAGGATCTTGAGGACCGCCTCGTAGGGAAGCTGCAGGAGATTTCCCTTGCGAAAAACAGCGTGGAGAGCGAGGCGGAGTTCACCCACAAGCCGCGGGGGTTCACATTCAGCGAGGACCACCAGCCGTTCGGGCCAAGTGCGGGCCTCGAGCGTTTCG
>JAGVPF010000051.1 GCA_020052325.1 archaeon | reverse complement strand
GTATGCGGCAACAGCCTTTCGAAGAACTACATCTACCCGGGCGCCCGTGTCGGCTACCTTGCATTCCACGGGACCGGCTGGGAAAAAATGAAGGACGCCATCCAGCGCCTCTGCAACCAGCGCCTGTCGGTGAACTGGGAGATGCAGCGGGCATATATCGCCGCAATCAATGGCCCGCACGACCACATCCGGGTTTTCAATGCGGAGCTTAAACTGCGCCGCGACCTCCTGATGAAGCGCGTTTCCGGGATTCAAGGCCTCAGCACTGCCGCCCCCAAGGGCGCGTTCTATTCTTTCATTAAGGTGGACGGGCCCTGGAAGAATGATTTGGAATTCGTCCGCGGCCTTCTGAAGACTGGCGTCGTGACGGTGCCCGGCTCGGGATTCGCACCGACGATGGATGGAGTGTACTTCAGGCTCGTGTTCCTCCCCACCCTCGCGCAGCTCAACGAGGCGTTCGATAGGATAGAGAGATACATGAAGTCCGTGCGTTGATGAGGGGGCTGGCTATAGGCGCGGCAGCCTCATCCGCCTGTCTGCCGGGTGCGGCCGCTTCCCTCTCTTCTCCCTTCGTTTCTGCGCCCTTTCGTTTTTTCTTATCACTTCTTTTTCAGGCCGAGCTTCCTGGCACGGAGCTTTTCCCTTAGCGATGCCAAATCCTCGGGTTCCTTTGGAGCCGGCTCGTCGCCACCGCCCTCTTCATCCCCGGATTCCCCTTCCTCTTCCACATCCTCGGAAACCGAAGGCTTCTGCGGTGCGCCTGTGCGCGGGGCGGGCACCGGCAGCGGGAGTTCCGGCTCTTCCAGGGCAGCCTGCGTCCCGCTAAGCTTGCGCTTTTCAAGCTCGGTCCGGAGGACTTCCTTGAATATCGGCACCCAGCGTTCCCACGCTTCGCCGAAATCAATCTCGCCCTGCTCCTGCTCCATCGAAACCAGGAGCCTTCCTGCGGCCGTGTTCACCTTGAGGACGAAATCCAGCTCAAGAAGCAGCTTGTCGTTCATCTGCTCGCTCGCCTTGAAAATGTCATTGTACATTTTGCCCTTCCAGAACGCCTGGAGGATGTACTGCTCGGGGGATATGCCGGTCTCCTCGCTCCTCCTGCCAAGGGCCGGGGGTATGAAGGCGATGTCCAGCTCCTTCTGGAGCTTCTTGATGTCCACCTTGGTGAAGTCCCACATCGCGGCCTCCGGGTTGCGCAGGAATTTGGCCTCCCACGTGCAGTCGTCGATGCTGTCCCCCCGCCTGAAGCGGAAAATCTCCACGAACTTCTTCTCTTCGATGTCGCTTTCATATTCGAAACCGAGCACCCTGTAGACGCGGCCCTTCCTTCCGAACCGGACCTTCTTGAGGAACGAGTAGCGGTCGGTCGCGTACATGCTCGCCGCCGGCAGGCCGAACACCAGTTCCAGCCTGTCCTGGATATCACGAAGCGATTCCGCGTGCAGGTTGTATAGCAGGAAAACGCCGGGCTGGGTGTTCAGCAGGTTGATGATGCCCTGGACCGCTATGCGCGAACGGACTTCGTTGATGATGAGCGCCGCATCGCCCATACGGAGAAGCGCGTTCGCCATCGTAACGAGGTCGAGCTCCTTTGTCGTGGATTCCTCCACATCCGAGCTCTGCACGCGTGCCGCCCCTATGTGGAACCCGCGCTTCCGGAATGCGCGGACCGGGATTTCCTCGATATCCTGGACCGGAATAATCCTCCTCCGTGTTCCTATGGAGGTGATTTTGGCTGCCGTGAAGGCCGTCTTGCCGACACCTTTAAGGCCCAGTACGGCTTCCGAACACCCGAGGCTGACCATCACGTCGTCATAGCCGGCGAAGAACGGAGTGAAAGAATGGTAATTGAGGTATTGCGCATATGTGAACGGCTCCTCCTTCATGATGCGGAGCGCGCTCTGGAGCTCGCCGAAGGTTGCCGGGGGCCTCTGGAGGTGGCACCTCATCGATAGCCTTTTCAGCACGACATCCACTACCGGGTTGTTCTCGTCGAATTTCCTCGTGCCCTTGAGCGTATAGACGATGTTGCGGAACGAGCGCTCGAGGAGTTCGCGGTTGTACCTGAAAAGCGTGTGGCAGAGGCCGTACTTCCTGTGCTCTATGTATATCGGCGAGTTCTCGCTGTCGATATAGATATCGGTCACGTTTTCCTTATCCAGCGCGAGGTTCTCGATATGGGCGCCGAGCCCGACGACCCACGCCGCGCACTCGCGGCCCATGGTCATCGCCTGCTGCGGGGTTATCGCTATCCCGTCTATCATCGCCCTGTCGATGAAGAACTGGCGGTACTCCCTCGTTTTCAGCTGCATGAGGATGTCCCAGTCGACGTTCGTGAAGCTCTCCTTGAACTGCTCGTTGATTGTGCCTTTGAGGAGCTTATTCAGCTCGGGGCTCAGGCCTTCTATCGCGTGGTTCTCCTGGACATACATGTACGCTTCGGCCCCGGGTATCTCGTAAATCTGGATTTCTATGCCATAGGGGAGGCTGTACCTGGCTTCGGGCCCCTTTAGCGGAATGGCCTCCTTCGGGATGCCGAGCACCAGGGATGGGACGAAATAGAGCGTTTTCAGGCCGACAAGCTCGAGGAACGCGGCACGCAGGTCCCCGGTGTCCTTCACAAGGTCGTAGAGCTTGGTCGTCGTGTACCTTTTCAGTATCCCCGCGACCCACCCCTTGTACGTCTGGTATCCTTTGACATATATGTTCTTCTCGGGCTCGGGCTCCTCGTAGTTGTTGAGCTCCTGCGCCGCGAGAAGGGGGTTGAGGAACACGTATTCATAGAACCTTCTTAGGACCTTCCTCCGGTTGTCGTAAGCGGGGTCCTGCTTCAGGCCGTATATGTCGTCGCGGAGAAGAATCATTTCCAGCTGGCGGATGAATGCGGCATACTGGGTCAGGATGGAGGACTTCTCCTCGTTCAGTTCTACGACGATTTCCTCTTCGTACCTGATTGTCTTTATCGGCGATTCCGTAGTTGAAAGGTCCTTTAGGTGTAAGTTGAGGAATTCGGGGGAGGCAAACTCATAGGGGCATTTGGCCAGGTCCACAATCGCCCTCGTCCCTTCGAGGTATAGGTTGCACATGGCTAGACTATCGAATTAGAATTTTTAAAATGACGCCATACAGCTATTGCCGGACAGGCGGGTCACTGTTGCTCCCCGGCCGGATTGGAAGCGGCCCCGCTCCCCCCGTCGTTGCCGTACGGGCCGGTCCCGGAAACGCTCCTGCTGCCGTTTCCACGTTCCTCGTCCATTGTCCCTGCCTGCCTCGGTATGGGCCTGAGGGCGACCTTCTGGTCGGGCTGCGAGCGGGTGACTGTTACCTTCAATGAATAATACCCCGGTTTCACTATCATGAGGATGTTCTCATAATTCTGGAACGTTGCATCCAGGGGCGTCCTTCCAATGTTTACCCTCCGCTCGGCGCCGCCTGTAATATCAAACACCGTTGCGTTCCTCGGGGTGCTTTCAATCCTGGCCTGGTAAGACGTGTTCATCGGCGAGACGGGGGCAGGCTGCTCGGTGCTCGGGTCGGCAAGTCGGTCTGCATGCTTTGCCCCCCGTACGCTATCGATATATCCGCTGATAGTGTCGCGGTAATTGTAAGCAGCGAATACGGTTGCTGCAATCATGCCTGTGAATATGACGCGCTTTGCGAATCTTTTCAACGAGCTGCCGAACCTCCTTTCTTCTGGCGGCAGCGACCACGGCGCCATATTGTCCCTCATCTGGCCCTGGATGCCCACTTCGCCGTCACCCTCCATCGCGGCAGGCGGGACATCAGCTTTATCGCCTGTCCTAGGTTCGGATGGTTTCTCGTTTAGCAGCGCCTGCCTCATCTCCCGCGCGCTCTGGAACCTTTTGGCCGGGTCTTTCTCAAGGGCCCGCATTATCGCCGCTTCGGCCTCTTTCGGGATTTCCAGACCCGGGTTCCTTTCCGAGGGTTTTTCAGGCTCGGTCTGCTTGTGCATGAGCAGGACCTGGAACGTCCTTGCCTTATCATCGTGGATGTCGCTGAAGAAGGGCACCGTTCCGCACACGAGCTCGTAAGCGATGACGCCCAGCGAATAGATGTCGACCCGCTTGTCGTAGTCCCGCGACCATGCCTGCTCGGGCGCCATGTACGTGGGCGTCCCAAGGACTATATTCTCGCGGGTGAGCCTCTCGGCGTTGTCGGTGAGCTTGGCCAGGCCGAAATCGAGCACCTTTACATGCTCCGCTCCGGTTGGGCCGATGAGCATTACGTTCTCGGGTTTCATGTCGCGGTGAATCACGCCTTTTCCATGCGCGGCTTCCAGCGCGTCGCATATCTGGGCCAGTATGCGCTTCGCCCGTTCCCACTTCATGGGCTCCCTCATCGCAAGCTGGGATGCAAGGTCCCGCCCTTCGAGGTATTCCATGACGCAGAACGTCTTGTCCTTGTACGTCCCGATGTCGATTATTTTGATGACATTATCATGATTTATCGTGGCTGCAGCCCTGGCTTCGATGAACAGCCGCTCTGTGAGCTCCTCGTTCCTCTCCGGGTTGTCGGAAAGAATCTTCACCGCGACGCGGGAATTATTCTCCCGGTCATTGGCGAGGTATATCCTGGCCATGCCGCCCTGGCCGATTCTTCCCAGGATCTCATAGCGGCCGTGGATTATCGCCCCGTTCATCGGGTCTGCGGCTGCCATGCCCTGGAGGTCGTGGTATGCTTCGAATGAATCGTGTTTCGGAGTCGGTGCAGGCGGCCTGCCGCCATTTTTCCTTTGCATATGGACGACCTTCATTCACTGCGGTTCCTCGGCCGACGGGGGTTCCGCGGGAACATCTTCCGGTTGCACCCCTTCGGAATGCGTCTGCGGCCTCTGCGCTCTTCCCAGCACAACGTGGGATGCGGGCGAGGCGGCGC
>JAGVPF010000012.1 GCA_020052325.1 archaeon | reverse complement strand
GATCGGCCTTGCCATGGGGGCCGGCATCATGATAGTTGGCGTCATGTTCATGATGGCATACGCCCTTTCGAACCCCCAGCTCGTCGCCATGGCGCGCGAAGAGCTGGCAGCACTCATTTTCACGGCATTCATCCTGCTGTTCTGGATAGGGTCCGATGCCTTCCTCAACGGAGTGTCCAACGGCCTGCTGGTCTCCACGCTCCCACCCAGCCTGCAGGGATTCGCATCATCGAACAACCTCGGCGGCATGACCTCCAGCCACCTGAACCTCGCAATGGCGACGCTCAGCCTGATTGAGCAGAAGCTCAAGGCGCAGTACATCGATTTGTACCTTTTTGAAGCCCTGATAGGGTTCCTTTCGACAATCAGCTTCCCCCTCGGCTCTCCGGTCCCTGCCGTGAACGTCATTTCGTTCTCCATGGCCCCGTTCACCGGCCTCACCCTTCTCTCAAACGCCCACACGGTCATAGTCGAATCCATCGGCTACCTTGTGACAGTGCTGTGGGCCAAGGAATTCATCCTCATTTTCGCCCGCGACTGCATCCCCCTCCTGCTGTTCCCTATCGGCCTCGTGCTTCGGGCCATCCCGTTTTTCAGGAAGACCGGCTCCAGCGTGATTGCTGTGTGCTTCGCGATGTATTTCGTGATGCCATTTGCAATCATACTCTCGAACTACATGATATTCGACATGTTCAAGCCTGCCGACTTCACATACACGCCATCTGCTGCCAGCTACTTCGGCACTGAAAGGACGGCCGCAGAGACGCAGGCGGGGGTGGACCGCGGGCGCTCGGGAAGCGAGACCAACAGCATGCTCGAGCAGTTCATGGCCCCGGGCGTGGTCGAGGAGGCGTCGAACAACGCCACGGACGAGTGCTCTGGAAATTTCATCGTCAAGCTCCTTTGCAGCGTCAAGAACATCGTATCCGGGGCAATCAGCGTCGTCGGCGGGTTTCTCCACACCGTCTGGAACATATGGCGCTTCATGGTGGGCATGACCGGGGATTTCTTCTTCACGGGGTTCAACAACCCGCTGATGCCGGCCAGCGCATCCGCAGGCCTGTTCCACTTCGTCATCCAGGAGGTCGCCATCATCAGCCCGTTCATCATCCTGATAATGCTGACCACCGTCATCGAAATCATCATCACGGTCACGGCGTACCGGAGCCTGTCGCTCCTTATCGGCGGCGAAGCCGAGCTGGTCGGGCTTACGAAGGTCGTTTGACATGAGACACGCGTTCCTCATCCTGCTCCTCCTAAGCCTGTCATTCGCGCAGCCCGCGTTCTTCAACGAGCAGCCGCAGGATCCGGCACAGGCGACAATCAACCAGGTGTCGATTGCCATGCAGATTCTGGTGCCGCTGATGATGGTGCTGGTCGTGGTCGCAGCCGCAGCCTATGTCGGGGGCCAGTTCTTCGGCGCCGAAACGAGGGCGCGCGCGACCATCTGGGCGCAAAGCCTCCTTATCGCGGTAGGCATCTCAGCCCTGATAATCATCGGCATCTATACGCTGCTTCCGAACTTCTTCGGAGGCTCGGTGCCGCAGGACGTGGACGTGGTCTCGCTTATCATCAAGATAAAGGACTCGCTGGCAATGTTCCTGATAACCTCCGCGATAGTGCTTGTCGTGCTGGCCGCCGCCGTATATGCGGCCGGGCAGATGACCGGAGCCGAGACGCGCGCCAGAGCATCCGTCTGGTCCATGGGCCTTATCGGAGGGGCGGCATTCGTCACAGTGATGTACGTGCTCCTTATCGAGCTTGTCCCTGCCCTCGAAGGCGTTCTTATCGGCACGACCTTGGGCCTCTATGGCGCGGTGATAATCAACATCGTGCTTTTCGTCGCATTCTTCATCCTGCTCACCTACCTCGTCTCCAAGGTCTTCAAGGTGCCGGAATGGGAGGCGTACCTCAACATCGAGCTCTCCAGCCTGTTGGCATCGTTCGTACTTGCCATCTTCATCCTCGGCATGTTCACCGTGGGCACTGTTATGGCCCTCTTCATAAGCGGCGGCTCATATTCAAGCCCCCCGCAGGCGGCTATATCATACATGCAATCGACCGTGGTCGACAGCATATTATGGGCGACGATAGACGTCTACAAGATCCAGGCATGCACGTCCATCCTGTCCACCTTCTCGAGGCGCATCGGCGAGTTCGTGCTCACGCAGACCTACAAGGTCTTCCCCGGGCTCGACACATTCGTGAACATCACGAACGTCCTGACATTCACCCTCCTTGCCCTCTACAACTCCGCAAAGGTCCAGGTCATCCTGCTCTACGTGTCGGACGCGCTCATGGTCCCGTTCTTCCTTCCGGCGGGCCTCATACTCCGGTTCTTCCCCCCTACAAGGGACGCAGGCGCTTTCCTGATTTCGCTCGCTTTCGGGTTCCAGGTCGTTTTCCCGATGACGTACCTGCTCAACAAGGCGATACTCGACGAAATCCACTACCTCCCATATAACCATCCGGGCGAGCGGCCGACCCTCCTCATCCAGTCTCTCTGCGGGCCTTTCAAGTACGGCGTCGCGGGCTTCCTCTTCAACCCGTCGGCCAATCCCATTTACAGCATGATTCCCGGGGGCCAGGCGATAGGAAACGCGCTTTCGCGCATCGTTTCCGAAGGGCTGCTGAACACGATATCCATGGCGGAATTCATACCAATCCTCAAGCACATCGGCGCGCTGTCGCTGCTCTCCCTCTTCATGCCGGCCCTCTCCATGATGCTCACGATTGCGTTCATTAACTCGATGGCTAAATTTATCGTAACAAAGGTTTGACTGATGGCATTACTGGACATGTGGCAAAGCTGGCTGTGGTTCGCGGGCGCTGCGCTCGGGATAGCCACGATAATCTCGTCAGTCGTCTACATGCTTTCGGAGATGCTCCAGAACGACAAGATGAAGACATGGGCCAAGATGGAGCTGACCGAGGTGGTGTATTCGGCCATCATCATATCGATGGCCATCGTCACATTGCCCCTCATCGACGCGGTCGTGCAGGGCGGGCTCGGCGTATCGAACACGGGCGGGACCGGAGGAGGGATGCCCGGATGCGCGGGAACCGCGACAAGCGCCTGGATAAAGGTGGCCGACTACGGAACATTCAGCCACACGGTCCAGGCTCCGCAGTGCCTCGACATCTGCGGCGAAGCAATCGCATTCCACAACCTGTCCGTCTACCACGGCGTGGAATCGTGCCATCTGCGCCTCGGCATCTGGTACATGCGGGAGATTTTCGACGAGGCCAAGACTTTCACGTTCGACATCTACCTCAGCTACATCAAGACATCGATGATTGCCGAGTTCACGATAAACATAGAATTCCTTTTCGAGAAGGCCGGCTTCTTCACGTTCACCCCGTGGAAGGGATTCTTCACGATGGGCAACAAGATAAAGGAGATGGTCTTCGACTGGGCGATCAAGCTGATGATGCTCACCAAGTTCCAGGAGGTGATGCTGCGCTTCATCGCGACGGCCCTCTTCCCCGCCCTTTTTGTCAGCGGGGCGGTCCTGCGCACGTTCTCGTTCACGCGCCGCCTGGGCGGCCTGCTTCTTGCGATGGCAATCGCACTCTACTTCATCTTCCCCTCCTTCTATGCGTTCGGCGCGCTCATCATGCTTGATTTGAAGAACGACCCTGCCATACGGGATGCGTGGATATCGAACACCGATGCAAATCCCCAGGGGACGATGAACCCAGACCCGCCGATTGCCAACACGATGTACATCCGCGACACCATCCCGATGCCCGGGGGCGGGATAGGGAACTACACAACGGACGATGTGCGCTCGCGGCTTAACGCCTACGAAGGCATGAGCTCAACCGATTATTTCGAGTACATGGAGCAGGGGCGCACTGCCTCGGGCGAAGCCCTGACCCCGCTCACCGACCCCACGACGGGCCGGATGACCGACCTTTCAAGCAGGCAGTACTCGACGGCCACTGAAGGCGAGGTGAATGCGAGCCTCGCCCGCTCGAAGGAGGAAGTGGACAACTGGTACGGCAGCGTCTCGAGGGAAAGCAAGCTCGACAAATTCATCAACTTCGCCTGGGAGCCCAACGGCCCGCTGGACACCCTTGCCCGGCTCACGTTCTGGTCGATTTTCTTCTCCCTCTTCAGCATCATAGGCACCATCGCGGCGATACGCTCGCTGTCAACGACTTTCGGAGGCGACATAGAGATTGCCGGGCTGACGAGGCTGATATGATGAAGCTGCAATTAATCGTCCTGCTCGCAATCGTCCTCCTTTTCGGAGCATCAGCCTACGCCGCGGACGATAGCTCGCTTAGCGGCTTCTTCAACAACACATCATCGATGATTACCGGCCAGGGCAACGACTTCGTGGATGCCGCAGGCGCGGCCGGCCAGCTGGCCCCCACGACCTTCGGCTCGGTATATGACGCGTTTGGGCCCGGGAACTGCGGCGACTACTGGATTAGCGCGGTCGGCGGCGCATCCACAATCATCGGAGTCTGGTACATCCCCACGATAGCCGTGGTTTTCATCGTCCTAATCGGCCTCGCGCTCGTTTACATGTGGGGCCAGGTCTTCAATTCCCCGCAGATGATAGCCCTTGCCAAGGACGAGTTCTTCCAGATTTTCCTCACAGTCATGCGCGTCGTATTCCTTATCGGGATGCTCAGCGCGGGCGAGGTGTGGTATTCGCTGCGGGCCACGGACACCGGCGACCGCATTTACAACAACCTGAACAACAAGAACATGATAGATTCCGCCAGCGCATTCGCAAGGATGATGGTGAGCGACATGGTCCAGCATTACAGCATGCTCGTCATGTACAACATGGTCATACACACGCTCTATTCTTCGACGATGTGGGTGGGCGTCACCTGGCGCGCCATGTATTCGTTCAACCTGGGCCCGGTCCTCAAACCCCTGATAGACATCGTGGGCAGCGCCCTGCAGTTCCTCTCCTTGGGAATCAGCGAGTGGATGCTGCATATCGTGACACTGTGCCTGATAAAGAAATGGACCTGGGGCCTGTTCATACCCATGAGCATGCTGCTCCGCGCATTCCCGTACACGCGGAATGCCGGCGAGGCGCTATTCGCCCTGGTGTTCGCGCTTGCCCTGTTCTATCCGTTCATGTTCATCTTCGATTACGAGGTCCACAAGATAATGAAGTACAACCTTGTCGATGCCCAGAAGGCCATGGGCTCGTTCCTGCACAAAAGCGGCATCATGAGCCTGTTCGGCTCGGTGCTGGTCATGATGTTCCTCATGGCCGGCGTGTTCATGCCGTTCTTCCTGGGCGGGGCGCTCAACCTGGCCTTCGAGCTGCTGCGCGGGTCTGTCTACTATATAGTCATAATAAGCATATTCCTGCCGTTCATCAACATATTCGTGACGCTGACGGCGGCCAAGGAGATAGCGAACTTCTTCAGGGTGGATGTCAATTTCATGTCCTTCCTGAAAATCATCTGAGGAGAAAAAAATGCAGCTGATAACACCTGGGGAAATCGTGACCGGAAGCGCCGGCCTCTTCGGCAGCGGATTAGGCCTATGGCCGTATGCAATCCTTTCCGGGATGGCCCTTGGCGTATCCGTTGTCATCCTCGCTGTCATGTATCTTTGGGGGACGCTTTTCCGCAACACCCAGATGCATGCTTATGTGAAATCCGAGATGTACGAGCTTGGCCTCACCGCGATAATGATTCCGATGATTTACGGCGCGGTCATGGTCATGGCCACGCTGACTGTGGGGAGCTTCGTGCCCGCGGACCTGGTTCCCGGGACTTCCGGAAATGTCACAACAAACTCGAACACGCTCATCTACGATGCAGCGGCGCATTTCTACCAGCGCGTGGAAAACGACATGAGCGGCTGGCTGGAGATGAACTACATCATCAACATGTACGTCGACCAGATAGCATCGGTGACGCCGTATGTCCGCCCGCTCGGCGTGGGCCTTGTCGCATCCCCGATGGCAGGCCTAGCATCGCCAATCAAGCAGCTGCTCTACCAGATGACCTCGGCACTCGCGCTCGCATTCGTCATCAACCACGCCCAGCTGGTCGTCTACATCTTTTCGCTCCAGGCGTTCCTCAAGTACTACCTCCCGATAGGGTTCTTCCTGCGCGCGTTCACGCCGACAAGGCGCCTCGGGGGAACCATCATGGGCGTCGCCGTGGCGTTCCTCTTCGTCTTCCCCGCGATTTCCACAATCACATACACGATGTTCTACTCTCCGGTCGGTGGGCCGCTCGTAACGTTCCGCGCCATGCTCACCCAGTACATGAGCGACGGGTGCGACCCTGGGGCATCGCCGGACCAGGTATGCTTCACCGGACATTTCCGGCGCTTCTACTCCACCAATTTCACGGGGATAGGGAGCAGCCTCATCGACCTTATCGGCGGGGTCGTGGGGGGCCTGGGGAGCCTGTTCCAGAACCTGATTGGCAACATGTTCCTCATGCTGATGCTTTTCCCGATATCCGTCGTCAGCTGGGCATTCGCGATAGGCTTCGTCGTCCCGGCCTTCAACGTCATAATCTTCACCCAGGCGGCCAAGGCGCTGAGCAAGAGCTTCGGCGACGAAGTGGATGTGAGCTCTCTAACCAGGATGATATGATGTTCGTTACACTCACATCACATATCCCCCCGTCCTTGGGGGGCGCGAGGATGATTTGAATGGCATTCACGACAAGCTTCTATGACGACTGGCGGACGATATCAGTCGCAGCGGCGGCGATATCGATAATCGGCTCGGCTGCCCTCATCATGCTCTCGCGCCTTTTTGCACTGCGCACGCTCGAGACTGTCGCAAAGACCGAATTCGTGTTCGCGGCATCGACCGTGCTCATCGTCATCATGACCCTTGGCATCATCGGGCTTGCCGAGCCGCGGCTTGGCGGGCCCGACAACAGCCTCGCCCGCTCCCTCTACCTGCTTTCATTCGGCTTCAACTGCGCCGACCAGTCCAGCCCGGCATACTCTGCGGCATGCCAGCTGCAGTTCACCGAGCAGAACACGCTCATCGACTGGATGAAGCTCTATCTGGCAACGCCGACAAAATGCGTCCAGCAGCTCATGAACGTGCTGTATGCCCTCGAAGTCCCGATAGCCGCAATGACATCGGTCTACATGGAAATCTTCATGTCCGAGCACGCATCCGGCTTCGGCGTCAAATGGATTGAGGAGCGCATCATGAACGCGACGGCCTCATTCACCTTCTACATGTACATCTTCTACCTGCTCGTCCACATGCTCAACTTCATCAAGTACTACGCCGGCTTCTTCTTCTCCATGGGTGTCGTGCTGAGGGCGTTCCCGCCGACTCGCGGAGCCGGGGCGTACCTGATGGCGATGGCCTTCGGGCTCTATTTCGTCTTCCCCCTCTCATACATACTGATAGCGTCGCTCGGCCTGCCGCATGCGCAGTCGAACATCGTCGCATTCAACGCCACGGCCGCGGGGGGCCCTGGGTACGCGTGCTCGCTTCCGGACGTGCCGGACATCTCATCGATGGCATGCGGTGCCGACGATGCCGGGCGCGTGCTGGAGTTCCGGGACCTGATACTTGCAAACCGCGAGGAGCTGGGAACGATGATGACGCTTCGCATAGGCGATTTCGAGCGCAACCTCATCCATTCGCTTTGCATCTTTCCCATGATTGCGTTCGTCATCCTGCTGACGTTCGTCCTCAACACGACGAACCTATTCGGCGGCAACATCCCCGAAATCGGGCGCGGCCTTGTCAAGCTTATTTAGCGGGAGCGTTAGCAGGAGCGGCGGCACTCCGGGCCGGGGCAATCCGGCGGAGACTGTGGGGCCGGCAGGGCGGACTTGGCGCCTTTTGGCGGCCCTTGAATAACCTTTTAATCCTCATATCCCTTATCTCCGCATGGCAAGCCGGAAATTCGTCATCGACACGTCGCTTTTCGTCAACCCGTATGCGCGCGAGAAGTTCGGGAAGGACCCCAGTTCGGCCATCCGCGGGTGCGTGAAGGCCCTCGAAGGGCTCGACGTGGATGTATTCATCCCGCCATCCATTTTCAACGAGCTGAAGAACTTCGCGGACGCGAAGGCGATGGAAGAGCTCGAGCTTGTCGTGAAAAAGCGCGCGCCCAACACGTACGGCATATACCTTCCCGCGGCTGTGCTTTACGACTTCATCGAGGACGTCAGGCTGCGCATCAACAAGGGGCTGCGCCTGGCCGAGGACTTCGCGAAAGACAACCACCCGGACAACGACGAGAAGCTGCGGAAGCTGCGCGACAAGTACCGCGATGCGATGCGCACCGGAATCATCGACAGCAAGGAGGATTTCGAGCTCGTCCTGCTGGCGAAGGAGCTTGAGGCGACGCTTGTCTCTTCTGATGAGGGCGCGATGAAATTCGCCAACCAGATTGGGTGCGAACACCTCTCAGCCGACAAGTTCCACCCGCTACTGAAAAAGCTCAAGGGAAAATAAGTTAATCCGTCACGCCTTTGCCCGATGCAAGTGATATAAGCATCTTCGATGTTTTACGATAAATCTTGCGGAACCGCAGGCGGGTGCGGCCCATCTCCTTTTTCCTCCATATCTCCTCGACCTTCACTTCCTTTCCCATGTGCCTGCGGATGTCGTCCCAGATCCGCTGGTCCTTGAAAGCGATTTCGAATTCCTCCTCGATCTCCCTGCCTTCTGATGCGCGCCGAAGCGAACCAACCAGCCCGTCATAGAACGCCCGCCCAAGCCTTTTGGAATAATCATCCTTGCCGAGCCCGAAGTCGTTGATGAAAAACGCGGAACGCAGCACGCGCTGGTAATAGAAGCCAATCGGCATGTCGAAAAGGATGCCTGACGTCCTCTCTATGTCCTCGATGTC
>JAGVPF010000167.1 GCA_020052325.1 archaeon | reverse complement strand
GAGAACACATATTCGGAAAAGGACGAGGTCTACTCCTCCGGAGTCGGCGAGGATGCGAGCGTTCCCGGCAAGGCCGAAGTCAGGCGGACGGACCGTTCGCTCAAGAAGCCGGTTGTGGGGATGAGTGTCTATTGCGTGATTATCAAGGCCAGCCCGAACAAGGCCATCGGCGGATGCATCGGTGTAGAGGAAGCCGAAGGCGGAAGCCGGGGCGTGGAATTCGAGGCCGTGCTTCCGGTCACGGCAATCCGGAGCGGCTATGTCAGGGATTTGCGCGATGAAGTCAAGATAGGCGACATCCTGAAGGCGAAAATCCAGAAAGCGGAGAAGACCGGCTACGAGATAAGCATTTTCGCAGGAGACTGCGGCGTCCTCTGCGCGTTCTGCCCCAAATGCAGGCGCAGGATGGATATCCAGGAGCGGATTTTCAACTGCCCGACGTGCTTCTGGAAGGAAAGGCGGAAGATGCCGCTCAAAGAGGGCGAGGTCCCGCCGCCGGATGACGCGCGCCGCGAGCGCTTCCCGAGAAGGGAGTTCCGGGGCGGAGGGGGCGACCGTTTCAGGGGCCGCGAACGAAGCGGCGGACCGCGCAGGAGCTTCGGCAGGAAGCCCGGGCCAGGCGGAAGGGAAGGCGCTTACTAAAAAAATCTTGGAGGGTTTTAAATGGACGTAAAAATACTCACAAATGAAAAGAACGTGCTGGAAATGGAACTCAAGGGAGCGGACCAGTCGCTTGCCCAGCTGCTGGCTGAGAAGCTCAGCGATGACAAGGACGTCGAATTCGCCTCCTTCAAGGTGGAGCACCCGCTTGTCGGCGAGCCGAAAATCTTTGTCCGGACGAAAAAGGGCGAACCGGGAAAGCTCGTCCTTGAGAAGCTTGACGAGATAAAGAAAGAAGTCACCGAGTTCAAAGCGCAGTTCCGGGACATCGTGAAATGATGCTCGAGAAACTGCGCGAGAATGTCCGGAAGACGCCCATTCAGGCCCTCGTGCTTGCAGGCACGCTCGCACTCGCACTAATCACCAACTCGCTTTTCGGGGACCCGAAATCCCCGCTCAATTTCCTTCCCCTCCTTTTCGCAATACTTGTAGCCCTTGAAATCGGTTATTTCGTGACCCTCGAAGTCAAGGACGGCGCAAAGAAACACGGGTGGAAGCACGAGGCGCTCGACACAGCAATCGCGCTCCTTGTCGCACTCGGCATATGGTTCGGCGCATCCTTCCTCCTCAACACGGGTTCGCCTATATCCGCCGTGGTATCCTGCAGCATGCTCCCGAACCTCCAGCGCGGTGACTTCGTCATCGTCCAGGGCGCCCCGGTGAAGGCCTACGATATCGAAATGACACAGGCCGAGCTCGATTCGCTGAATGCGCGGGCGGTAGTCGCCTACCCCGGCGCCAACGTCTCGATGGACGGCTCGCTCTTCCCGTACTGCTCGGGAAATCCGAAGACGCCGATGTGCAGGGAGTTCATCAGCTCCCCATCCTCTTTCATAGAAAAGAAAGGCGCGTTCACCTACAGGTACGAACGCTGCCCGTTCTCATACAGCAACGGAACCTCGGCTTACATGCCCTGCGTCAAGTCCGTCACATTCAAGGGCACGGAATACCTCACGAACTTCTCAAACGACATCGTCGTATACCAGCCGCCCGCGGGCGACTTCTACTCACGCGTGGGTGACATCGTGCATCGGGCGCTGTTCCGGATAAATGTGGACGGGAAATACTACTACCTGACGCGCGGCGACAACAATCCGCTTCTCGATTTGCAGGCCTATGATTATGGCACCGGCATGTACAACCGCCCGGTCCCGCAGGAGAATTTGCGCGGGAAGGTGCTCGGGCGCATACCGATTCTCGGATACTTCAAGCTGTTCATCCAGGGCTACTTCCAGGAGGACTCGCAGTGCAGGACGCAGCTGGAATTCACGCATAATAACTAAGCGAAAGAACCGCGAAAGAATCGGCGCGCATCCCTTTCCCAGCATTCCCGTTTTTTTCAGCGTTCCAGCTTCATGAAGATGTGGTCGACGTATTTCCCCTTGTGCAGCATCCATTTCGGGAACACGGCAAATTCCCTGAAGCCGAGCGTCCAATAAAGCGCTTTTGCGCGCTTGTTGGGCGCAAGAACAGAAAGGAAGATATTTTTCGGTTTCAGCATCCTCTTTGCCGTTCCGATGTTTGCCAGAAGCAGAGCCCTGCCGAGTCCGATTCTGCGGAATGGTTTGGCAATCGCGATTCCGAGCGAAATATTATGGCGGCCCTTGTATTTCTCGCGTCTTGCGCCTGTGGATCCGGCCAGCTTCCCACCGACCCTCGCAATAATCAGGTATCCCTCCTTTTTCCTACGGGAGGATAGCTGCATTTTCTTGAACGCCTCCTCTTCCTTGAGTGTGAATCGCCTGTCGTAGCCTAGGAACGACCTCTCATCTACAAACGCGTTGATGAACCTCTGTAAATCATGTGCGCTGTCAGAAGCTTTGAGAAAATCAATAGTCGCCATCCTGCCGTCCTTGAGTTTGACTTCAAGGGGCAGTTTCGCGTCACCCATAATGCGAGCCCCCGAACTCGCTCGTCACGATTTTCTTGAGCTTCTCCCTTATCTCGTGCTTCTCCTTATCCGGCAACTTCAGCGAATCCAGCTTCTCCTCCCATTCTATGAGGGCGCTGACTATCCTGCCGAAAGAGCGCTCGCTGTCGGTGTATTCCGCATAATCCAGAAGCGCGAGCAGCGCATACCTGGATTCCGCCTTGCCGAGCGCGTCGAGAATGGACGCGCGGATCACGTGGCTCGCCTCGTTCTCAATCGCGCAGAGGTGCGAGTAGTGGTATGTCAGCAGCTTCACCGCATCGTCGCTCCCCCGGAGCCTTCCAAGGAGCTTGACGAACTCGATTAGGCCTTCGAGCGACGTGTTGTAGTTGAATATCGCGCGATAGACATTCATCCGCTGCTGCGCAGGGTCGTTGCCGGGGTTCTTCATCTTGAAATATTCGAGCGTGTGGATGGTCTTGAGGTCCACGCTCGTTGCGAGGTACTCGTGTATCATGTACATCAGCATCTGCCGGACTGTCTCGCTTCCCTTGGAATATATCCCCTCGAGCTTCTTTAGCGCCTCGTTCTTCGCCTGCTCGGTCACCGCAACGGGATAGAACCGGACCGAGAACATGGCCGCGTCTATCTCTTTGAGGAGCGCTGCCATCTCCTGCTGGGCGGGGTCCGGCGGTTTCGGGGCTTCCGCACCCGCGCCGGCTCCTCCGGTATCCGGCATCGGGGCCTGCGCTGGAATCTGCGCTTTCTGCGCCTGCGATGCGGGTTTCGGGGCCGCGGATTCGGGCTTGTGCTTAACGGTTTCTATCTTCAGCTGGCTCTTGTCTTCTGTTGCCTTCGCGTCCTTGTCCTTCTTCATCATGACCGCCTCATTCGTTGTCTATGCGCTCGTAGCTTATCATCATCCTCGAATCGGACACGCCCTTGTGCCCCCTAAGCCCGTCCACGACCATCCCGTTGAGGTCTTTCAGTCCCGCGGCCCTGGCCTTGATTACTATGTCGAACTCGCTTCCGGCAACGATGGCCGCCTCACAAACAAAGGGCATCGAAGCTATGTGCGACAGCAGGCGCTTCTGGTCCGCTCCAGGAGCCGCTTTGATGAGGATATACGCTGTGAGGGGCCTGCCGAGCTTGGCATGGTCCAGCCGGACGGTATATCCGGCTATCACGCCAAGCCCGCGCAGCCTCCTCAAACGGTTGTGCACCGTTGTCATGGGTATACTGGTCTTCCTTGCCAATTTCTGCTCAGAGAGCTTCGAATCTTTCCGGAGCTCCTCAATCAGCGCAAAGTCCTTCTCATCAAGTTTTTCTTCCATTATCTTGTCACTATCGGTTAATTCACTCCATAATTATTTAAATATTTGCATATTTGTTCCAATCCTCCGGTTATTTATCCTTGCTTACGAAAAGCAGGTCCGGTGTTATCTTGGAAATCCTGTTTGCGACATCGAATGAGTATAAATTCGGGGAGGCGTCTTCATTCCTTTTCACGAGGGGCACGACGATAAGGCACCTGCCATTCTCGCATCGCGAGCTCCGCTCGGACAATTTGGAGGAAATCGCCGTGGACGCTGTGAAATCCGCCTTCGAAAAATGCGGGAAGCCCGTTTTCACCG
>JAGVPF010000104.1 GCA_020052325.1 archaeon | reverse complement strand
TGACCTATCGCAAACCCGTCTGGAGGGCAAGAAGAATGAAGCCGAGGAGAAAATCAAAAACCAGCTTCAGATATCAATGTTCATCCACGACCCCTACCGGACCGTTCTGTCTCCCTCCGAACTCGGCGAACTCCGAACCATCGAAGCCAAAGGCCGAATCAAACTGCTCCATCTAAGCGAAGATGACTGGCGCAGGTTCACAGGATCATTTACGTACGATACCAACGCCATAGAGGGCTCGTCGGTCACAGGAAATGAAGTGGAAAACATACTTGAAAAGAACAAATGGCCGGATAAACCGAAGGAAGAGATATCCGAGACATATGGGGTCGCGGAAGCAGTGGCATATCTGCGAAAGACCAAAGAACACATCTCTCTCGGGCTGTTAAAGGAACTGCACCGGATCATTTTCAAGAACTCAAAGCCGTTCGCAGGTAACTTCAGGGCGCGCGGCAGGGAAGTGGCGATTGTAGACGGATTCGGGAATGTCATCCATAGGGGGGCTCCATCAAACCAAGTCACGTATCTATTGAAAGAACTGGTTGGCTGGTATGGAAAGAACGGGAAAAAATACCCACCGCTCGTTCTTGCGGCTGTAGTGCACAATCAATTCGAGAACATCCATCCCTTCGAAGACGGGAACGGGCGTGTCGGTAGGCTTCTTCTGATAAACATCCTGCTCAAGCACAATCTCCCGCCGCTAAATATCGAGCTGAAAAACCGGAAACAGTATTACTCCGCTCTCCAGAAGTACGAGAATAACCAGAACATACGGCCGATGATTGAGCTAATGCTAAAAGAGTACAGACGCCTAAGGAAAAGCCTGAAGAAAAAGATGTGACTACAAGAATTCAAATTGTAGTCACACCCGGTTTCGGGCAATGAACATATCAAATATCGCAAATTTCGTTGGTTATTGCGATTTTTGAGTTTTTCCCCAAACGCAATCTTTAAGATTTTTTTCCTGCACTACCGCATATAGTAGAAAAAAGCATGATGTTGTGCGTCTGCAATGTGAATCGAACTCGGG
Source organism: archaeon (assembly GCA_020052325.1). Classification (GTDB taxonomy): domain Archaea; phylum Micrarchaeota; class Micrarchaeia; order Anstonellales; family Bilamarchaeaceae; genus Bilamarchaeum. The sequence goes on along the minus strand of JAGVPF010000104.1, from coordinate 5,257 downwards.
GGCCAAGTCTCGGTCATGGCCCTTCCGCCTCCCAATTGTTCGGCGCTGTCATGGACGGCAAACCGTCCATGAGCATGATCGCGTTCGAAGCGTCGAACGCGACATACGAACAATGGGCACGGGGAACAATGTTCCCCGTTGTTTACCGAAAGGCGGCCCAAAAGTGTTGGTTGCGCTCGCTACGCTCGCGAGCGTGGTCCTTTTTTGTTCACTTGCTTCACTCAAGCTCGAGGGCTTCGTCTAATCAGTCCTGGCAGTATTCTTCACGTGTAATCAGCGTCCCTGCCGAAATCGCGTCATGATAGAGTTCTGATTTCGGGTCTATCTCATGTTCCGGTTTGCCGTAGAATCGCCCGTACACCTTTCCCGTTTTCTTCTCGAACCGGAACTTGACGTCCTCGTAAGGGAAATCGATGTAGACATCGCCTGCCTGGAACGCTTCCAAAGATACCATCGTTCAGCCTACCCGCCCAGTGAATAAAAATCTACTGAAAATGCCTGGCACTTTTCCTCTCATCCAACTGTCGAACCTAGCCCCTTTTCATCAAAGGCCTATCGGCTCGCGGTGAAATCCGAATCCCCCTGTTTTCCCGCATCTCATTAATACTGGAGGGTCATCCTGCTTACCGTACAGCTTATGGTCGACGAGCATCTCCCGCAGAAATCCAGGCCTTCCCTCACGAACCTGTCTATGAAATCCGCGAATCCCCTGTTCGCCTGCATCAGGCAACCGTCTTTTTCGCAGTGCCCGGTCCTTCCGAACACATGGCCAAGCTCATGCTTGACTGCCAACTCTATGGATTTCAGCGCTAGTTCCGGTTCTATTCCATTTCGGAACGGTGGTACGGTCACATCTGCGGACATGGTCGCCAGTTCCCTGGCCCTGAACAGCGAGACTATGGCGCCTGTGACGTCTCTTGAAAGCCCGAGGCGCGGCTCCCGCCTTGTGGAAAATTCCTCCCCGACCATTTCGCTCATGCGGGACGGCGTCAAACCGACCGGGATTATGTCCTTTGTGAAAACCAGCTCGGACACATCACCGCAAAAATCAAAATAGCCGACTACCAGGTCCGGCGAGGTTATCATCCTTTTTATCGCTTTCCCGTTTCTGACCCCCCGGAGCGCGGTCCGGTCATTATCCCCCAATACTGCACTGTCATGGAGGACTCCGTAAGCCCTGAACCTCTCCATGCCTTGGATGGCTGCTCGCACTTCTTCCGGCCTTGCAGATGAAGGGTAAAGAAGCCGGATTCTGACGTCCCTCATAACAGCTATTGTGATAGAACGCTAATATAAATGGTATGCTGTGGTGCTGAAAAGCGCACACTTCAACATGCGCCCTACTTGTCCATCACCTTGCGGATTTTCGCGGCGGTCCTCTCCAGCTTCTTCTCGTCCATCTCGTCTTCGTCCCGCTCCGGCATCCGGAGCCCGAAACCGTCCCCCCTGTACCTGGGGATGACGTGCATATGCACGTGGAAAATCCTTTGCCCTGCTTCGGCCCCGTCAGACATGATGTAATTGACGGCATGGCAGTTCAATTTGGACTTCCTGAGCGCCTTGCCGACTTTCTTCGCAAGGATAATCATACTGCCTGCGAGGTTATCATCGAGTTCGGTCAGGAGCTCCGCATGCCTTTTGGGGATAATCAGGATATGGCCCTTTGTTATCGGCTTGAAATCCAGGAAGGCAATCATGTTGTCGTCTTCGAATAATTTCGTGCTCGTCTGCGTTCCCCGTACAATCTTGCAAAAGATGCATTCTGACATGTACATCTATGTTGGCTCATTTTCATAAACCCTATTGCCCTATCCTTTTCATGGCCTTGCGCAGAAATCTTGACCGAAACCTCGCCCTCGAGAAGGTCGACCTGGTCTTCTACCTGGTTATGGAGCGGGACGGCAAGAAAATGCTCAAACCCCTCAAACTCGATACAAGGGTCCCCCTCAAACTTGTGCGGGCGATTGCCGACGACACAATAATTCCTGCATTTTACACCCAGCTGGTGAAGGATTTGCGTTCAAGGGGCGTTCCCGAAGGCTCGAAAGTCCAGGTGCGGGCGAAATTCGGGCCTGCCCACGAGATGCTGGACCCGGTTCTGAAGGGAGTCCGCGTTCTTTGCGAAGTAGACGTCTGATTTTTTTAATAAAGCGCCGCGATTTTTTTCAGCGCTTCGCCGAGTTTCCGAACATCATCGGGACTATTATAGATATAGCAGCTCGCTCTCACCGCGCCGTCCTTGGCCCCCATGGCCTCCATGGCCGGCTGGGCGCAGAAGAACCCGCTCCGGACGGCAATGCCCTCCTTGTCCAGCATGAGCGCGACATCGTGCGCCTTTGCGCCCCTGATGTTGAACGAATAAAGCGCGCTCCTTGGCAGGTCCTTGGGCCCGTGCACCGCAACCCCGGCCTTTTCCAGTTCGCCAAGCATGGCCGATGCAAGCGCCTTCTCATGGGCTTCGACATTTTCCATCCCGTAGGATTTCAGGTAGCCGCATGCCGCGGCAAAACCAATCATCCCGCTATAGTGCTGGACGCCGGCTTCGAATCTCGTGTAATCGCTGACGGGCTCAACCCTGTCGAGGTTCACGGTCTTCACCGTACCCCCTCCCCGTACGAGCGGCTGCAGCTTCGCCATCTGTTCCCTTTTCATTACGAGCGCCCCGATTCCCGTCGGTCCGAGCATCTTGTGGGCTGAAAAGCAGAGGTAATCGAAATTCTCCTTCCGAAAATCGACGTGGCGGTGCGGGACTCCCTGCGCCCCGTCTATGCATATGAGCGCCCCGCTGTCATGCGCAATCTTCGCAAGGTTCTTCGTGCATTGGCTCACGCCGCTCGTGTTGTTCCCGTTGTTTGTGACGACGAGCGCCGTGTTGCGGTCGATGGCGTTGGCCCAGGCTTCCTCACTGACATGCCCGCGTTCGTCGCATCCGACGATCTCCAGCGTTATCATTCCCCGGTCCCGCAGGTTCATCCACGGAAGAAGCACCGCATGGTGCTCGAGCGCGCTGGTAACGACCTTTTTCCTTTTCGAATAATCCAGTCCGTATGCCACGATATTCAGGGCTTCGGTCGCGTTCCTCGTCCACACCGTCTCTTCCGCCTTTGCGCCTACGAAATCCGCGACCTTCTCCCTTGCGCCTTCGGCCGCGTTGCTTGCCTCACGGCCTAGCATGTGCGAGCTCCTTCCCGCGCAGGCGCCAAGTTCGTAATAATACGAGGATTCGGCCTCAATCACCTGGAGCGGCTTAAGCGATGTGCATGCGCTGTCAAGATAGGTCAATTGCGGGTGCCTTGCAAGTATCGGGAAATCCTTTCTTACGTCCTTCATCAGCCCATCCCCTTTATCCAGCAGTCAAGCTCCTCAAGGATGCCCTTATCCTTCATCATTGCGCATTCGAACTGCTCTAGCGTCTTTGGCCCGACGACCGCCTTGCCGTTAACGAAGAATGTCGGCGTCGCATATATGTGCGCGTCCTTGCCCTGCTGGATGTACCTCTCAAGCTCGGCTCCGGTCTCGTTGTTTTCAAAGCATGCATCGAAGGCGGTCATGTCCAGGCCGGAATCCTGCGCGAGCGTCCGTATCGCAATCGAGCCGTCGGTCGAGCAGACCTCCTGCTGGCGGAAAATCTCATCGCGAAGCCCCCACTGCTTCCCCTGCAGGTTCGCGCAAAGCACCGCGCGTGCGGCGTCATAGCTGTTGTTGTGGTTGGGGAGCGGGAACGGCTTGAACACATACAAGACAGAATCATTGTATTTCCGCAGTATCTGCTGGACTGCCGGTTCGGCCTTGGCGGTATACGGGCATGTGAAGCATCCGAATTCCACGATGACGGTCTCTGCGCCCATCTTTCCTGCAGTGATGCCGTCGTATGCGGTCGGAGCGACCAAATCCTTGGGTTCGCTGAACCTGCCGTAATCGCCGGTGATCTGGTTGAGGACGCAGGCGTTCGTGCTTGCGGGCCCGTCGCAGTTGCCGAATAAATAAAAATTGTAGAATCCATAAACGCTGTATGCGAGGCTGCCTACCGTCAGAAGCACGAATATCCAGGAGAATGTGGTGAAATGCCTGTTCAGCATTTTTGCCCCGCCGGGCGAGAATTTCAGCAGCCTGCTCACCATCTCCGCCTTAATCCTGTCATCCAGCCCGGTATCGCAAGGCTTGAACGTGACGGTCCTGAACACGCATTTCAGCCCCTCGCGTGCCAGCGGCCTGTATTTCGCCGAGAATATGGACATCACTGCGAAGACGAAAAACGCGATAATGCAAAGGACCATTTTCCATTCTCCCTACGAATGCCGTTTGAACCTCTAGGCATTCCGCTTTCATGCCAAGCCCGATTCAACGTCTATCTGTTGTGCATCTTTAAATATTTAGCTTAATATCAAGGCGTAGACAGCTCTTTTCCGGTGTTTATTTGGCTATAGAACGATATAAGGTAATCCAGGTCGACTCCCCGGTCCCGGATGTCCGGGTTTTCAGGCTTCGGCCCGTTTCAGGAGATATCCCCCCCTACGTACCTGGTCAGTTCTTCTTCCTGCACAGGCTCGATGCGAACGGTGCAAGTATCCTCAAGAGGCCGTACTCTGTCGCATCAGCCCCGTCAATGGCCTATCTCGAATTTGCGATAGACATGGTCAAGGGGCAGATGACCAGCCAGCTCGAGAAAATCCGGGCCGGCGACATCCTGGGCGTCGAGGGGCCAGCCGGGCACATGACATATAAGAACGAGCAGAATGCCGCCTTCGTAGCCGGGGGAACGGGCATCTCGCCGTTCATTAGCATGCTCAGGCAGATAACCGAAAAAAACATCCAGGGCCGATTCGTGCTTTTCTACAGCACGAGGACGCGCGACCACATCCTTTTCTCGGGCGAATTGAAGGCATTGCAGAAAAAGCACCCTGGAATAGAGGTCGTCATCACGCTCACGCGCGAAACGCCCGATGGGTGGGCCGGCGAATGCGGGCGGGTGAACCGCGAGATGCTCTCCCGCCATGTTCCGACTGCAAGGGAATTAGACTGGTTCGTATGCGGGCCTCCCGGAATGGTCAAGGCCATCCGCGAGTGCCTCGTTGCGCTTTCTGTCGACCCTAAAAAACTCCGGATGGAAGGATGGGGCTGAATACTCTGAAGAGCCCAAAAATCCTGGTTTTCGGGAACCCGCTTGTCGATATCGATTCGATAGCGCTCCGCCTGATGCCCCTCCTGCAAAGGGAGTTTCCACACCTGCTATTCAAGGAATTCGACGCGGCCGAGA
>JAGVPF010000150.1 GCA_020052325.1 archaeon | reverse complement strand
CAGTTCAGGGACTCCTATCTCAACCTTACGTTCCGCAACGGAAGATACGTGGAAAGCACGGCGGTCCGCATCGCGGAAGTTCCGCAGGAAGGTAGCACGAGGAGAAATTGAGGGGTGGACTGAATGGCACAAGCTCAAAGACCAACGGAAGCGCGCGTATCCGAGATGGAGCGGGTTTTCATGGACCGGATGGTCCACCGCGGCTATACCGAGGTACAGGCAAGGGAAGTAATGGATATCGTCCAGCGCCTTCGCGGCGGGCAGAACGTCCGCCTGACCCCGCAGCAATCCGACTGGGTGAACGACATCAATGCAATAAATGCCAGGTGGAGCGAGATTTCGCCTTCAACAAGGAGGCTCAGCCAGCTCCAGCCCGGGCAGGTGCGCGAGATGTTCACCGGCATGCTGCTCGCAGGGCCGCTTAGGCCTGCTCCGGTCATTGCCGAGGTGCAGAGGCCGGCCCCGGTAAGGACATTCGTCTACGATGTCACGGTGGACGGGAACCAGTACCGCGTCGAAACCAGGACCGCGCTTGCATCAGCCGGCATGTCTAGCGTGGAGCAGAGCAGGGTGGGCCAGCTTCGCAGGATGCTTTCTGCCAGCCCGAGCCCGATTCTCGCCATTACGACCCCGGACGGTGCAACCGTCAGGCCTGGCACACCCGAATTCGGGCAGTTCGGCCAGGCGTATGCGAGGGCTTACGCGGCCATGATTCGCGACCCTGAAAGCGAGCGAATCGCGATATCCGCGGTAAGAAGGCGCAGTGAAAGCTGATTTTTGATTTTTTTCCTCATTTTATTTTTATATCCTTTTTATCAGCCGTATACTCTTGACATCGCTTCCTTCCACGCGTATCTCCGTCTCTTCCACGCCGGCCTTCCCGAAAATGAGCATGTTGCCCCTCGTGAAGAACCCCGCGTCCTCCAGCTGCGAGCGGAGCGGAAGGTTCCTGGACTCGACCCCGCCGGTAAAAGAGAACGCCATGACGGGCGCATCGCGCGGGGCGATGAACAGGAATCCCGAATAATAGACCATGCTTTCGCTTCCGAGTACGGACGTGTCGAAAGGCATCGTATACGCCGGGACGGTATCGCCCATGTCCTCGTTCGGGATGCGCGTCAGCGTCCTGTCGTTCCTAGTCAATACGAATACCGAATTCTCGCCCGGTTCCCAGTCGGCGATGCCCTGTGCCTGATACTCGCGCATGTCCGTCCTGGTCGCATGCATCGCAAGGGAAATCGGCTCGAACGTGAAGCTCTCGCGGGCTCTTGTCACGATAAGGAGGCTGTTGTCGGTCATCACGTAGTCCCTGCCGAACCTGCAGACGGCCTGCCTGACCGCCTCCCCTGGCTGCAGGATGGATTCAATACCGGAACCGCATGCCGGTCCGGTCGGCCTCTGGCGTTCCTGCATCCTAATCCCGCTCGCCTGCCGGGTCGGGACCGTGTTCCCGCCGCTTGTGGCGGCTGCATGCGCCCCGCATGCGGCAAGGAGCGGCAAAGAAAAAGTCAGCGCATAAGCGAGCGTCCTGATTTTCTGCGGCTTCTCCGCTTCCCCCCCACCGAATGCAAGCGTTTTCCTCAGGCGCATAAGGTGTTTTTATTTGTTACAGTTTATAAATATATATGTGAATGACCGGCAAATACAAACGACTTAAAGCGATTCTTGCAATATCAAATTATGAAAGCGATAATCCTTGCCGCCGGAGACGGAATCCGCCTCCGGCCGCTGACCGAGACGAGGCCCAAGCCAATGCTCCATGCGGCAGGAAGGCCCATACTCCACCATCTCCTTGACGAGGCGAAGAAAGCCGGCATCACCGAAGCCGTCATTGTCGTGCGCCATATGAAGGAGAAGATCGCCGACTACGTCTCGAAGACCGATTTCGGCCTCAAAGTCTCGTTCGTGGAGCAGGGTGCGGAGAACGGCTCGGGCGCCGCTCTGCTCTGCGCGCAGCCGCACATCGATGACACGTTCATGGTCCTGGCCGGCGACATCGTTACTGAGGCCTCCGTAATCAAAGCGGTCATGGACGCGCACTCCGGCGGAATAACGGTCGGGCTAAAGAAAGTCGCGAACCCCCATGGGTATGGCGTCGCCGAGCTTTCGGGCGACCGGATAAGCCTTTTTGAGGAGAAGCCGGCGCACCCAAAGTCCGACCTGGCGAACCTCTCGGTCTATTGCATGGAGCCGACCGTCTTTTCCGAGCTGAAGTCCGTCGGGAAATCCGAGCGGGGCGAGCACGAGCTTGTCAGCCTTTTCGTTGGCGCAAAAGGCGTCGTTGTGGAGGGCTACTGGCGGGACATCGCATATCCCTGGGACCTTCTTGAGGCGAACGAATACCTGCTCTCAAAAATGGAGGCGAAAAGCGGCCACATCGAGAACTCGACCATCGAAGGCAAGGTCATCATGGAAAAGGGTGCAAGGATAATCAACAGCTACATCGAGGGTTGCGCGTACATAGGGGAGGGGACGACCATCGGCCCGAACGCGTGCATACGGGGCTTCTGCTCGATAGGAAAAAACTGCTCGATAGGCCCCGGCACGACCGTGAAGGGCAGCATTCTCCTTGACAATGTCAACGCGAAGCACCTTGCATACATCGGCGACAGCGTCATCGGAGAGAATGTGAATTTCGGCTCGGGCACGCAAATCGCCAACTTCCGCTTCGACGCCGACAACGTGAACGTGCTCACCGAAAAAGGTTGGGCGAACTCGGGAAAGAAGAAGCTCGGGGCGTTCGTAGGCGACAATACGAAATTCGGCGTGCTTTCATGCACGATGCCGGGGAAGCTGATTGGCTCGAACTGCGAGATACACTCGGGCGTCGTCGTGAACAAGAACGTGCCATCCGGCGTGCGCGTCTTCACAAGACAGCCTATTGAATTCGGAAAAGTCGGAGACGGGGAAGGGGAATAAAACGCTTTTCGTTTACTATTCATGCTGTTGAATTTAGTTAGGTGAACTGAATGGGAGACTACAAAACAATAGAGAATCTAGGGACGGCGTTCATCGGGGAAAGCATGGCGCGCAACCGCTACACGATGTACGCAAGCATAGCCCGGAAAGAGGGATACCAGCAGATTTCAGAAATATTCCTCGCGACCGCGATGAACGAAGTCGAGCATGCTGAATGGAACATGCGCATGCTGAACGCGGTCCTCGAAAAAACCGGCACGAAGGGCGAAGTGATGGCGTCGTCAGACGTTCCGCACGTCGTGAAGACCACCCCGGAGAACCTCGCCGCAGCAATGGCCGGCGAGCATTACGAGACGACGAAGATGTATCCGGAGTTCGCGCAGATGGCGCAGAAGGAGGGATTCGCGGATGTCGCCGCGCGCTTGCGCTCGATTGGCACTGTTGAAGCGCACCACGAGCAAAGGTACAAACTCCTCCTCGAGCAGGTCAAAGCCGGCACGCTCTTCAAGAAGTCGGCGAAGGTCAAGTGGGTCTGCATGAAATGCGGCTATGTGCATGAAGGCAACGAAGCGCCGGCGAAATGCCCGTCCTGCGACCATGACAGGAGCTATTACATGATTCTTTGCGAGGCATACTGATTTTTTCTTCTTCTTATCCTTTTTTTCATCTTTTAATCGATCATTTGAAAGGCTTCGACTTCCTCCAGAACTCGTCGAAATACGCCTTGAAGGCGTCCGCGACATCCTGGTTCGTCACTTCGATGCATATCGGCTCTGCGGATATCATGGTAATCAGGATCGTGTCCTTGTATATCGTGAAATAGGCCGGGGTCCGTATGTCTATCGGCATGTACCTGGCTTCGCAGAGGCGCGTTGAATTCCTCTGCTTAAGGAGGGCAGCGTTCGCATCTGTGTTGAACAGCATGCGGCATCCTATCCCGGCAGCGGCCCTCCTCCGGTGGTCGGTTTCCCAGTATCTTGCGAACTGCCCTTTCGGGCCCTTTTCCTCCCAGGGCGGATAGTCGGGGACGCCAAGGACGTAATACATGTCTCCTTTTCCGAGTTTCATGTACGTGTGCTCGTGGGCGGTCCTCATCCCCTTCAAGCCGCTGAATACGGCGACGGCTTCATGGGTCCCAGCATGGGCATAAAGTTGCATGAGGCTCGGGAGCTGAGCCTCCAGTTCGGATTCAAGCGCATCGACCTCCCGCTTCTTCTCATGGAGGTAATCCTTGATTTTCGCCGGTTCGGCCGCCCGGAAGTTGCGCACACCGTTCCGGTCGACATGGGACACCAATCCCTTCCTCTCGAGCTTGTCGAGGATGATATACAGCTTTGATGTGGAAACGCCGGCTTCGGACGATATCGCGCCTGTCGAGGACGAGCCAAGCCGCAGGAGGGCCTTGTATGTCTTGGCCTCGCCCTCGGTGAGGCCAATCATCTCTAGTATGCTCTGCTTCATGCTACTCCCTAGGGGGGAAAACGAATTTAAATAGTAGTTTTATCCACAAATTAAGATGTTTGATAACATTAAAGGTGGACACATGACCATTTCACACAAGCCGGTTCCGGGAAATGATAGAATCCGTGGCACGAAACTCGCCGTTCTAACCCCTTTTTTTCCAAAGGGCGTCCCGATGGAAGAGGCATTAGCAAAGGCCGACAAAGCGGGTTTGATAATCGCTTCGAACAAAAGGCTGGGCAAAGTCCTTGTCGGAAGCGATGAGTGGCGAAGCATAAGAGAAGCATTTGCATGCTGGAGCGGCACCATGACTGGCTATGATAAACCGGATCAGAAGCTTGGAAAAACTATCGAATATGTTGATTCTGAAACAGGTACGCGGTACGTGTTCCCGGTCCCTGAAGAGCATCAGGGAAAGAAAAACGTTGTTCTTGTTGCCGAACATCCGAACTTTACACTTGAAACAGACGGAAAAACAAGAGTTGTGCAGGCTAAAGAGATCGGCATAGTTACTGAATTCCCTGTTGCTTCTGAAAAGTGGTATCTTGGCGATCAGAAATTTGATATCCCAACAGGAAATGAAATTGATGGCAGCAATAGTAGTGCCAGACACCTTTGGAGAATCGATAAACGAGTGGGCCTTGTTGCCCGCGGCTGCGACGACTACGGCGTCGTCGGCGACGGGCGGTACGTCAACCTCATCGGCAGGGGGTCCAACGGTCTTGGGGTGGCTATAGAAGCCGCCTACGCTAATGAGCAAAGCTCAT
>JAGVPF010000085.1 GCA_020052325.1 archaeon | reverse complement strand
GTATTCGACGACCTTGTCGGCGACGCGCCCTGACTCCTCACGGTCCGTGCCTCCGACCGACTGCGCGGACTTGAAGATGGCATTGGTAATCTTCTCCTTTGAAAAATCGACTACGGACCCATCCCTCTTGCGAATCTTCTGAATAGTCATAGAACCACCTGACGCCGTAAAAAAACGCGGCGGCTACAGGAGTCCGCCTCAAAGACCCCAAAGCAGGATGATTTCTTGCGGAAAGAATTTAAATGTGGCATAATACGTCGAAAGAGTAGAGACACAAAGTATCCTTTCTCACACAAAAAAGATAACGGCCCTGGCTGGCCGAATCCTCCCAGTGCCAAGGCAAAGTGCGCCGATGCGGATTCAGCCGGATTTCCGCAGCGCGAAAAGCGCCCCGAAACCGCCAATCACGAAGTTGAGCATGACGCCGATGGCAAGTATGCCTATGCCGCATACGGCGGAAAGGGCAATGCCGCTCAGGCCTATCGCGCCACCGAACAATGAGGATGCCAGGGCCATTTCCGGCGAGGTAAGCCCCGCCCCGCCCATCGGCCTGCTCACAACGATGACGGCGAGGAGCATTTTCAGGACCAGCTCTATTGCTCCGATGACGAAATAGGAAACCGAAGTAACGGCGCCTGCGCCCACCGCATCGAAGCCGTAATTTTTAGCCCCGCGCATGCCCGTCCAGAAGAATAGCACGAGGAAAACCGGGAACAGGAAAACGGAATATGCCATGGAAACCAGATCGATGGTCGCGTTGTTCGCATCCGTGATTACGAGCGAGAGGAGCTGGAGGATCATTGCTAGTATTATGAGCACCGTGCCGATACCGATAGTCAGCAGGGATGCGAGAGCCAATTTCTTGAAATCGAAGCCTGGTTTTCCCATTCTGGTCACCTTAATTGAGGATAAACATGGAAAATTTATAAATGAACGCCGGTTTTATCCGGCAATTCAGCAGCTGAAGACGAAAACAAGCGTCCCCCCGTCGACCCGGTCCAGCCTGCAGAAGCCGAAGCGCTCGAACTGGACGATGTCGCCCTGCTTGATGTTGACGCAGGCGCCCTCGCAGAGTCCTTCAGCCTTCTTCAGGCTGTCCGTATTGAACTCGCCATTCCCATCCAGCAGGTCGCCCGGGATAAGGACCGTGCAGGGAAGCTTGTCGGCGCCCACCCACTGGATTTTCTTAGGGACGGCCGAGTCCGGGACATGCCTCCCGACGATGCGCCCGTCCGGTTCGACGCTGTCGATTTGCACGTTGCAAAGGTCTTTCAGCCTGAAGATATCGCCGATTTTGAACGTCGCCACATCAGCTTTCGGTATGAATAATGTGCTCGACACGCCGACAGCCCTCATGCCCATATCCTTCTTCGGGTGGAGCTTCAGCTCGATTTCCTGGTGCTCAAGGCCATGGACCTTGAGTTCCACAGGTTCAGGAACGAAGAAATAATGCGGCGAGATGGGGTCGAGGAGCTTGCGGTTCTCGGCAAGAAGCGCCTCCCAGTCCGGCTCGCTTTCAACTTTCGATATTCCGAATGCGAGCACGAATTCCCTGATGGCTTGCGGGAGAATCCCCCTTCGGTTCAGGCCCGCCAGCGTCGGCAGCCTCGGATCGTCCCAGCCCCAGAGCTTGCCGCTTTCGACAAGCGGGCGCAGCAGGCGCTTTGAGACGGGCGCGTTCTTGATGGAGAGGCGCGAGATGGAAATCATCTGCGGAACCCGAAGGCCCAGCTTCTCAAGCAAATATACGTATAACTCGTCCCGAAGCTCGTATTCCTTCGAGCGTATCGGCGCGGTGATGCCAAGGAGCGAATCCATGACAGCACCCTGGAAATCGTATGTGGGCCAGACCCTGAACTTTGTTCCCTGGCGATAATGCGGTGCGGTCAGGATGCGGAAGAGCGTCGGGTCGCGCATGACGGTGTTCTGCGACGCCATGTCGCCTTTGAGGCGGATAATCGCCCCGCCTTCCCGGGTTGTGCCATCGAGCATCTTCTTCCATTCCTGAAGGTGCACCGCTGCATCCCTGGATGCGCACTGGCACCGCTTCTGTACCTCGCGGCCTTTCGACATGTCCTCCTGGAGGCAGTGGCAGGAGTATGCATCGCCCTGGCAGATGAGCTTCTCGCAAAGCGTATACATTTCCGGAATCGAGTCGCTGCAATACTTCTCTTCGTCGTAATCGAGGCCGAGCCATTTTATCCCGCTCCGGATAGCGTCGAGGAATTCCGCTTTCTCGGCTTCCGGATTGGTATCGTCCCACCGGAGGATGACTTTCCCTCCGTAATTCTTCGCTATGCTCCAAGAAAGGCAGAAAGCCTTGGCGTGGCCGATGTGCGGCCAGCCGTTGGGCTCGGGGGGGAAACGGACGACGACCTTCCCCATCTCCGCGCCAGGTATCGTAATGACTTTCTTCTCCTCTTTCTTCTCGGCGTACTCGAAACCGGACATCTCCTTCCCGATTGCGTCCTTGTCGAGTTTCGACACCCTTGCGATTTCGGCCGATATCGCCTTCATGGTCTCCTTCATGTCTTTCTTGCAATCGGGATGCTCGGCTATTACCTTGCCCACCACGGCGCCGGCGCTGGCCTGGCCGTACTCGAAGGCGTTCTTCAGGACGTGCTTGCTGATGATGGAATCTAAGGATGTCATGAGGATGGAATTAGTGCAGGATATTTAAGAAACTTGAGAAACCGTGCCCGGATGCGCGCAGTATGCCTAGTAGAAGGGCTCGTCCTTGCGCTTTGTCATCATGCCCTTGAATTTCTGGCTTAGTCTGACATCCGTCGGAGGCTCCTCGCGCCTGTCCAGCTTCCAGGAGAGCGCCTCGTAAACGTCAAGCATGCACATCCGGTCGTCATCGCTCCTCATGAATTCGCGGATTTCGGGATGCGCTTTCAAAACATCGCCCGCAGAATTCCTAAAAAGCGCGCGGCGGACAAGGTCGTAGAGCATTCCAGCCTGCTTTTTGTCCAGCATCGAAAGCCCGTATGAGAAAGAAGCGTGGCTGGTAACCCACGACTGCCGGACGCGCACCCAGACGCGCCGCAGTTCAGGGGTTATCGTGAATTTGTCCGCTTTCGGAGTTTCCGATTTCAGCGGTGTTTTTTTCTCGTCCTTTTTCAAGTCTGCCCCAGCCAGGATAACACCCTCATATCCAAATCGCATGAAGCGCTTTAAATCCTATTTACCCCGCTTTTGGCATTTCTGATACAAACATTTATAAATAAGTTCAGCGGCGAATACCTTAACAAACCACAAAGGAGGTGTAGCATATGGAAATGAAGACTGAGACCTATACGATGCCAAAGTCTAATTGTAAGCACTTGAGCTACACCTTCGTCGCCATCAGGTGGCGAAAGTAAATTGTAGGAGCAAAAGGGGACCAAAAAAGTCCGTGACACCCGAAACTCCTGCGCCCGGAAAAAAGGGTTAGTGATTCCGCTAGCGCTTTCCGGCCGTTTCATATCCCCCTGCAAAATATGGGGCCTTATGATGCTTCCGGATTGCCTGGCATTGATATTCGGGTATCCGGGGGGCTATCACGCCCCCCAAATATCAAAACATGGTGATAAAAGTGGTTTTCGAAGAACCGGCCGGCCCGGAATTTCCCGGCGACCAGTCAGAGCGGCGCGACAGGCTGGTTGCCGATGGGTACGTGGGTTTAGCTTCAAGAAGGGGCAGGCCCAGGAAGGAATGCGATGAGGAGCGCCTTGCGCAGGTTGTCCGGCTGTATTTCATCGAGAAGATGTCCATGAGGCAGGTCGCCGAGGTCATCGGCGTCTCCCATATGAGCGTCTACCGGATGCTCTCGGACCCCACCGTAGAGCTGCTTATCTGAATCGGGTTGCCGGACCCCGATTTTTTCTTTCTTTCAATTTTTCAACGTCATATGACGTATTGCGTATATTTATATATAAGTTCCACTCCAATAACAATCAGATAGACTGGTTCGTTTGAACGAACTATCGTGTGAGTCCTTTTTTTCAAGACAATTTGTATCGGGAAATCATTCTAGTATAAACAGTTTATCTGGATTATCAGGCGCAAGCCTGAAATAAAAAAAAGGTGAAATTGAATGGTATATGAAGGCGGCGAAGACAGGCCCATGTTTGATGCGGTCTGCTCTAAATGTGGCCAGCCCTGCCAGGTTCCTTTCAAACCAAGTGAAGGGAGACCTGTATACTGCAGGAACTGCTACAAACCAAAGTCGAGATTCTGAAAACCCACT
>JAGVPF010000145.1 GCA_020052325.1 archaeon | reverse complement strand
GGCGTTCCCCAGCGGCTCCTGCGCCGTTGCTACCCAATGGGGGATTTTCTTGTCGTTCACCCAGGCGTTCCGGTAGGGCAGTGCCAGGTATTCGGCGAATGTTCCGTTTATGTCAACCCCGAGAATCTTAACGTTCTGGCAGATGTGCTCGTTTCCGGTCTTGCACTGGAAGCAATATCCGCAGGATATGTGCGTCTCTGCCGAGACATGGTCGCCGACAGCCACTCCCTTGGCATTCTTGCCAGCTTGGACCACTTCGCCGGATACCTCATGGCCGAAGATGTATGGGATGTTTTTGGCGACGCGCTTCTGCGCCCATTCGTCCCACTTGTAGATGTGCATGTCTGTCCCGCAAATCGAGGTCGCCTTGACCTTTATCAGGACTTCGTCATCTTTTGGAATCGGAATGGGGGCGTCTTTGAGCTCTAGGCCTTCTTTCGGGTGGGTTTTCCAGACCGCAAGCATTTTTTCCATATCAATACCTCTAGGCTGTTTTTTGAGTAGAGCGCATTTGCAGGGCAAGAGTTAAAAATATGGCACAGATGTCCCGATGCATTTCGATGATAGACGTAATCCAACGGCCGTTTCGCTCAGGTTTAAATTATTGCAAGGGCTGATAGCCATCAGGTGACTCCTATGAACAAGAGACTTGAAGACGAGCTTAAGCAAGAATTGGAAGCCTTAGGGCAGCAAAGCCTCCTTTGGAATCCACGCACACTGAACGGGCCATCATCATCAAAAACGATAATTGACGGGCGCGAGGAGGTCATGCTCTGCTCGAATAACTACCTTGGGCTCGCCAACCACAGGAAGCTCAAAAAAGCGGCCATTGAAGCGGTAAGGAAATACGGGGCCGGCAGCGGGTCTGTGCGGCCTATCGCCGGGACGATGGACCTTCACCTGCGCCTTGAGGAGCTTATCGCGAAATTCAAGAACACCGAGGATTCGATATACTACAATTCCGGATTCACAGCGAACAGCGGCGCTCTCCCGGTTCTTCTTCGCGAAGGCGATGCCGTGGTATCTGACGAGCTGAACCACGGCTCAATCATCGACGGCCTGAGGCTGAGCAAGGCCGAGAGGCTGATATACAGGCATAACGATACGAACGACCTCGAGGCAAGGCTGAAGGAGATATCCGCAAGGCCGAACAAGCCGAAAAGGATATTGATAGTCACTGACGGCGTATTCTCCATGGACGGGGACATCGCACCGCTCGACCGCATTGTCGAGCTCGCAGAGCGCCATGACGCGGCCACATATGTGGATGATGCGCACGGGGACGGGGTGCTGGGCGAAAATGGGCGGGGCATAGTCAACCACTTCAAGCTCGAAGGGCGCGTGGATTTCGAGATGGGCACATTCTCCAAGGCGTTCGGCACGATGGGCGGGCTGATAGCCACATCGAAAGTGAACAAGCAGTACCTTCTCAACAAATCGAGGACCTGGCTCCTCACGGGTTCGCACGGCCCGGCGACCGTCGCGGCGTCAATCGCGGCGATAGAGCTTCTCATGGAAAGCGACAAGCTCGTAAAGAAGCTCTGGCGCAACACGAAATACTACAAAAAGAGGCTTAAAGAGCTCGGCTTCGACACTGGCAGAAGCGAGACCCCCATCACCCCGGTCATGACATACGACGCCTCCAAGGCGAGGGACATGAGCCGGAGATTGTTCGAGGAGGGCGTATATGCGCTCCCGATTGTTTTCCCGATGGTGGCCAAGGACAAGGCCAGGATTCGGACGATGATTACCGCCGAGCACAGCAAGGAAGAGCTGGACTTCGCCCTGATGAAGATTGAGAAGGTCGGAAAGGAGCTCGGCCTGATAAAATAAAAAAACCGAAGGCCTACCAGGGGCAGGGGGGATGTATATGACGACGACAGCGATTGCGCCAACGAACATCGCGATTCTCAAGTACTGGGGCAAGGAGCCCGGGAAGGAGGAACTTTCGATTCCGACAAAAAGCAGCATTTCCTTCACCGTGTCGGACCTTGAAACCACTACGACTCTTGAGTCGGAAAAGAGGAAGGGGGCCGCCCAAGAGATTTCCCTGACCTTGAACGGGACCCGGAAGGCTGAGGTGAGCAGCGAGCACAGGTATGTCGATGGCTTTTTCAGAACGGTGGCGCGCTTCTTCCCTTCAGTCTCGGAATACGATTTTCGGATAATCAGCCAGAATAATTTTCCGACGGCGGCGGGGTTCGCCAGCTCGGCAAGCGGATTTGCAGCACTAGCAAAGGCGCTCTCCGGCGAAGTGCTGGAAATGGGCAATCTGAACGAAGATCGGCTTTCAGCAATTGCGAGGCTGGGCTCAGGCTCGGCAGCAAGGAGCATACCGGGCAACGGTGGCATCGTCCTCTGGCAGAGGGGCGGAAGCATGTGGAAAAGCATTGCCAAATCGCTCTACCCGCACGATTACTGGCCGGATTTGAGGATAATCTATGCGACTACGGATGCTGGCGAGAAAAAGGTGAAGAGCAGGGAGGGGATGCAGGTCAGCGTGGCAACCAACCCCCTTTACGGTTCTTGGGTCAGGTATGAGGAGAAGTTCCTCAAGGCCGCAATGCTAGAAGCCCTCGAGAGGAGGGATTTCCCGGCTTTGTCCGGATTAATCATGAAGGCCAGCAACAATTTCCATCAGATATGCTTCGGCACATACCCCATGCTGAGATACCTCAATGAAAGCAGTTTCAGGATAATCGAGGCGATTGAGGAGTTGAATGCAGGAGGGATTAAGGCGGCGTATACGTTCGACGCCGGCCCGAACGCAGTCATCTTCACGCTTTCAAAAAACGAGCAGGAAACGAGACGGGCGCTTTCCGGAATCGCACGGGATATCAGGGTGACAAAACCGGGAATGGGCGCCAGATTCTCGGACAAGCACCTTTCATGATAGAGGGAGGGGGCAGCCGGATTTGTCGCTTATCTCCTGGAACGTGAGGGGCCCGGAACGCCTGCTTTCGTTATCGAATACCCAGGTCGGGTATTGAGTTACGTTTGCGGCCTTGCAGATATCGAGTTCCGTATTGCCATCCGGCGCCGAGCACTCGACATAATCGACGTACTGCCAGCTTTTTCCGAACATCTCCTTCTGCTCCTTGCAGTGTGCGCACCAGAACGCGCCGTACATCTTGGCCCCCTTGCCGCTAAGGCATTTGGCAAAGTCGTCGTATTTGCCAGGCGAAAATAGGAATATGGCCGCAGCTGCCAGGACCGCGAACGCCAGTATTCCGATGATTAATGCTGATTGTGAGTTAGCCACGCTTACACATCCCCGTTTTGTTTTAAATACTTTATCCGACCGGGCTGTCCCTCACAGATTTGGGCATTTTCGTATCGGAATAAACCGTTTTACCGTTCCGGAATACCAGGAGGCGCCCGCTCGGGAACGGTATCCATGCCTCGTCCGTAAGCGGGCGCGTAGCGACGATGAACCCGAACGTTTTTGGATCCTTACGCTTGCCGAGGTCTATCGAAAAGTCCTGGTCAAGGAGCCGGACCCGGCCATAGGGCGGCACGCGGTTGAGGAGATACAGGGTCCTCTTCTCATCGAACCCCCTGTAGGCAAAAAGGTGCTCGCCATCGGAAAGGAGGCAGTTGAAAATCCCATAGCGGTTGATTTCCCGCAATTCTTTCTCAAGGAACTGGAAGTCCGCCAGCCCCCAGACCGCGAGATTCCTTTTTCGGAGGCGCTCGAGGAGGTAGCAGAATGCGTGCTCTGAATCCGTCTCACCGACAGGGCGGTATTGCCCGAGGGCAAGCTCTTTTCTGAAATTGCCTATAAGGTTGCCATTGTGGGCGAATACGTAATCCTTGCCACCAAGCTCGCGCTGGAATGGATGCGTGTTCATGCTGGTATGGCTTCCGACAGTCGCATGCCGCACGTGCGCGATGAGAATCCTGGAGCTCATATACTTGTAGTCCTTGAGGAAATTGGATAGCTCGCTCGCGCCCGCGTTTATCGGCTCCTTGATAACCTGTGCCGAACGGTCAGGATAGAACGCCACCCCCCAACCGTGGCGGTTGACTTCGCCCCTCTGGCGGAACCCGATGAATGATATGCTCGGGGCGATGGGCTTGTTGAAGCAGAGGCCTAACAGTTCGCACATGTCATCTGCCCCTTGTGCGGAGGATGAAAACCGCGCCGAGCACCAGCAGCACCGCAGGTGCTCCGCACATGGCATTGCTGCCGAATCCCGGGATCGCCCTGTCCTTGAAT
>JAGVPF010000174.1 GCA_020052325.1 archaeon | reverse complement strand
GCGTTCAGTCAGCTTGAAGCCAAACTGGGGATAAGTGAATGATTTGACACGTTCGATTGATTTGAACCTGGGGAAACCTGCTTTCTTGCCAGCTTTCTTCCTTGAGATCATCCCCTTGAGAGATTTGGAAAGACGATCAGCGACATTCTGCGCAACTTGTGAATAGAGAGGGGTTTCTTTTGCCAGGAAATAGAACTCTTTTCTTGTTGGGAATTTTCCGGTTTCATTGTAGTATGATTTTGTGTGTTCAAGAAGAGAGTTCCAGAAGTTCTTGCAATAGTGAAGGTGCTGCTCAAATGACTTCTCTTGGGCTTTGGAAGGATAGAGTCTGTATTTCCAGGCGCGTATCCGCATGAGAAATCGTCTCAAAGGTTCTTTATAAACAAAATCGGGCAGATCATTTCCGCGGGGCAACGACGGAAAGTAGCGGCCTTCTCATCCCACGGCTTAAGCCGTATTTCTAATGCTATTAGGCGGAGGATTTCTCAGGCCATGGCAATTAAAATTAATGCCCCCGAATAAACCTGCGGGAGGAAAATGTACTCAAAGCGATTGCTAGACGAATTCAGGAAGACGGGCATCGAAATCGGCGACCGCGTGAAGCTCGTTTGCGCCGGTGTGGATTTCGAGGGCCTTCTCATGCCGCGCCCCCAATCCGGGGACCAGGACATAGTGGTCCTCAAGCTTGACAGCGGCTACAACACGGGCCTGAAGGCCGAGACAATGGAGCTTGTGAAAAAAGCCCCCCCGAAACCTGCGCCGCCCCAAGATAGCGGGGAAAAAAGCGCCCGGGGCGGAATCGCAATCCTCGGCTGCGGCGGCACAATCGCATCTAAGATAGAATACAAGACCGGAGCCGTATATCCTTCAATCACCCCGCGCGAACTGCGCATGGCATTCCCCGCGCTCCAGAAATGGGACATCCACTCGCGCCAGATATTCTCGCTTTTTTCAGAAGACATGAACTCGGCGCACTGGAGGATGCTGGCCGATGCCATCGAAGACGAGATAAAGGACGGGAGCGATGGCATCGTCGTGATGCACGGCACCGACACCATGAATTACACCTCCTCAGCCGTGAGCTACATGCTTCAGAACCTCCCGGTCCCGGTCGTGCTTGTCGGCTCGCAACGGAGCTCGGACCGGCCATCAAGCGAGAATGAGATGAACCTGCTCAACGCGGTTTTTTCGGCCACGCAGGACCTTGGCGAGGTCGCCGTATGCATGCATGCGACGACGAACGACGGTTTCTGCCACCTGCACCGGGGAACGAGGGTGAGGAAGATGCACACCTCGCGGAGGGACGCGTTCCATTCGATAAACTCCCATCCGCTTGCCGCCGTGGATTACCGGACGAAGCGCTTCGAGCGCCTTTCCGACTGGATCCCGCGCTGCAAAGGCGGCTTGACTGCGAAAAAAGAGCTGAACGACAACGTCGCCCTCATTTACGTCCACCCGAACATAAAGCCGTCGCTCATCTCGAAACTCGACGATTACGACGGCATCGTGCTTGTTGGGACCGGCCTTGGCCACACGCCGGCCAACGCATTCGATGACAAGAGCGTGAAGGGGGTAATCCGGCCGATACGGGAACTGGTATCCTCGGGAATACCGGTCGCCATGGCCAGCCAGTGCATCTCGGGAAGGATTTGCATGCGCGTCTATTCCACTGGCAGGCTGCTGATCGATGCCGGCGTGATTGGCGACGGGGCCGACTGGACGCCGGAAGCCGCATACGCGAAGATGTGCTGGGTTCTTGGCCAGACGAAAGACCAGAACGAGGCCGCGCGGCTGATGATGGAAAACATCGCCGGGGAGATAACCGAGCGTTCGGCAATCGAGGGATACTGATGAAAATCGGCATAGAAATCCACCAGCGTCTGGACACGGCGAAGCTGTTCTGCAACTGCCCATCAGCCCTTGCCGGGGAGAATGCGAAGCCCGAATCCGTGCTTACGCGCAGGCTGCACCCGGTTTTGAGCGAACTCGGGGAGACCGACGAGGCATCGCAGGCTGAATTCGCCAAGGACCGCTCGTTCGAATACCACACGTTCAAGAACAACTGCCTGGTGGAGGCGGATGAGGAGCCCCCCGGGCTGCTCTGCGCAGACGCATTGAAAATCGGCCTGCAGATGGCCATCGAGCTGAACGCAACCCCGGTCAGCGAAGTCCACATCATGAGAAAGATGGTCATCGACGGGAGCAACACCTCCGGCTTCCAGAGGACGGCCATCGTCGCGGTGAACGGGCATCTCGACAGCTCGAAAGGCTCGATAGGAATCCCGCTGATTGCGATAGAGGAGGAGAGCGCGGGGATAATATCCTCGGCGGACGGGAAAGCGATATACAGCCTCGACCGCCTCGGCATCCCGCTTATCGAGATAACCACGACGCCGGACATAAAGGACGGAGCGCACCTTTGCGAAGTCGCAGAGAAAATCGGGCTCATGCTAAGAGCCACCGGCAAGGTGGCCCGCGGCCTCGGCACAATCCGGCAGGATGTCAACATCTCAACAGAAGGCGGGGCGCGGGTCGAGCTCAAAGGCGCGCAGGATTTGAAGATGCTTCCGCAGTATGTCGAGAACGAGGTTGCGCGCCAGCTGCTGCTGATCAAGCTCCTAAACGAGCTGCGCACCCGCAAGGCGCTCCCGATAAAGGAGCACATGGTCGAATTCAGCGACGTTTTCCGCCAAACGAAACCCGGCCTGATTTCCGCCGGAATCAAGAACGGCTCGGCTGTCCTTGGGCAGAAATTACCGGAGCACGAGGGCCTTCTTGGCATGGAGCTGCAGCCCGGCAAGCGTTATGGGACTGAGCTTAGCGACTATGCGAAAAAGGCCGGCGTGAAAGGCATCATCCACAGCGACGAGGAGCTCGACAAGTACGGCATCTCAAAAGACGAGGAGCGGGCCGTTCGCGATGCCCTTGGCGCGTGGGAAAACGATTCGTTCGTCCTAATCGTGGCGCCCATCGAACAGGCGAAGAGGGCGATGGGTTTCGTCCTTGAGCGCGCGAACATGGATTTCGTTCCGGGCGAGACCCGCAGGGCGAATCCTGACGCGACATCCACCTTCATGAGGCCGCTTCCGGGCCGGGCGCGACTTTACCCCGAGACCGACGTGCCGCCCATCCAGGTAACAAAAGAGCTTATCGCATCGGTGGAACGGGCCGAATCCCTCGAGGACAAGAAGGCGAAACTGGAAAAGATGCTTAATAAGGAGATGGCTGGGCGCATGCTGAAATCCCGGCACCTCCACCTCTTCGAGAAGCTTGTTGAAGCCGGGACCGACCCGATGCTGGCAGCAACCACGCTGGAAGACACGGTGGTTTCGCTCAGGCGGGAAGGAGTAGAGTTCAGCGACCTGGAAAAGGCATTGGCCGAACTGTTCGGCGAATTCCAGAGCGGCTCTTTCGTGAAGGCCGCAATCCCAGAAGTCCTTAAAGGCATGGCCAAGGGTGCGCGCGTTGATGCCGTCCTCAAGGTGTACCGGCTCCAGAAAATCAGCGGGCAGGCCCTGGAGGCCATCGCGATGGAGATGGATTATGACATGAAGGCAATCATGCAGAAATACCGCCTCCAGGTAGATGCCCAGGACGTCGCAGCGGTCATAAAGGAAGGGAAAAAGGAGCAGGGCAAGGACTTCATCTGAGCGCGAACGCCTACACCTTTTACCTGCCATCCCGCTTTTTCGCCTCCGCCTTTGTGATTTTTTTCCATTTTCCCATCAATCCATGCATTTTTCACAACAAAGGGCTAAAATTCGCTAATTAT
>JAGVPF010000030.1 GCA_020052325.1 archaeon | reverse complement strand
TCGGAGAGTGGCGCGCTTTCCACGGGCGATCCGGCCCCCGTTGCCCCAGCCCGGCGTTGCGCTTCCTGCGCAGCGGCCTTGGCCCTTGGGTTCGTTGCGATGAAATGCTCGAAATCAGCAACCTTTCCGTCCGCCCTTGCGAGCCTGAATTCGCGGAGCATCGGCGCCTCCTGCGCGGGGTCGAACTCGATTCCCGCCTTTCTTTTGAATGACGAATAGCTTCCCCTGTCCGCCGCCCCGAGGCGGCCAAACTCCCTTCTTGCCGCAGCATGGCTCTTTGCCATCTGATGGGCCTCTGCCGTGTCCCACGGAGTTCCCAAGACCAGGGCCTCCACGGTCTGGGCCCAGCGCGAGCGATATGAAGGCACGCCTGTCCGCAGCCCGATATTTGACCTATACACATGCAGGCCGGTCTGCATAATCGGAAGCCCGACTGATGCAAGCTGCGCGCCGGCCTCCCACCATAGCATGTCTCCGTTGTCAACGGCCCTCAGCATCTCGGGCGCGCTCCAGAGCCCCTGGGCCGTTCCCAGGCCAATCATCCCGATGCCCCCCCATGACACGAGCCTCTGCCCGAAGCCGAGCGCCGTTGCCCCTCCGGCATCGAGCATGAGGAGCCCTTCCCCGGCAACAGCCCGCGCCTCGCTCCACTTTCCGGCAATGGGAAGCACCGGCGTCAGGGCGGTTGTGAAGACCTGCAGGCCGAAAAGCGCCTTCTCGCCCCCGGACATATATCTCCATCCGCCTTCCTGCACGTAATAGTCATATGCCCCCATAGCCCCGTCATATGTGAGTTCAGCGATGGCTGCATACCCCGTCGCGCCTCCGCTGAAGGGGGCTGCGGCGAACTCGCCTGCTATCCTTACCGTTTTTGTGGCAAACAGGACAGTGTTCTCGAAGCTCTGCATCCATTTCATGTTTTTTACGGTCCTGAGAGTCTCGGGGTCCCTCTCAACGTACTTCCCTTGGCCGTCTTTTTCCCATGGCACGCCAGAGTCGAGTGCTGAGGATGCGCTGGCCCTCCGTTTCCCTTCCTGCTCCGCAGAATAGCGCTTCCTCTCCACATCGCTCCGCAGGAGCACGCCAGTCTCGAGGGGCCTCAGCTCCGCCGGGCCTTTCATATATACGACCGGAGCGCGCACATCCATCGCGAACCCTGCGGCTTCAGAAAACGAGCTCATCCTCACTCCCGCGCGCTCAAGGTACTCCATCTGGTCCCCGGCAAGAAACACGTCCGTGGAAAGGACGTTTCTTACAAGCGAGCCATGGAGCAGGCTGAAATTCCCGTATGCATCATTGACAATCGCGCGGTCCTCCTGTGCCCCGCCCCAGATGGCGTATGAAAATCTGGCACCGCCGTCCGGAGCGCTCGTTTCGCCCCTTTTTATCCCAAGAACCCCGAGCTCGAGGAAAGCCTGCGTGTTCGCAACCCCGCGGAAATAGCTGTCGATTCCGATTCTGCCGTACTCGATGCTTCCTGTTGACGTGTATGCCTCCAGCTCACGGTTCATGCTGAGGTTTATTCTTCCGAGTTCATCTCCGAAACGAATCCTGCGGGCATCCCCCCTCCTTCCGGAAACGGTGTTGATTGTGACCATGAGGCCATTGTCATGGTGCCAGGGCCTCCTCTTTTTTCCATAATGCTCATACACCGGCGCGTACACTTCCGCATCGCTGGTGAAAAGGTCGAGGAATCGGTAGTCGCTGTCATATGTCGTGGCCGCGAGCCCGGCTTCGATTGCCATGGCCGCATTCTGCCGATGGGCCATGTACGTCTTTCCTTCATATGCAATCATGCCGGTGTAGAATGTCTTGAGGGTTATGCTGTCCTTCACGCGCCTCCTCTGCGACGAATCGCCGAGGCCGAGGCTTTCGCTTGTCTTGCGCGCCATCATCTTCGCATACTGCCTTCCGGCATCGCTCTGGCGCTGCCTGCCGCTTGCAAGGGAGCCTGCAGCATACGCTTCCCACTGGGGTATCTGCGCCACCTGTGTGAATACCGGGTTCTCCCCGACCTCTTTTCTCAGTCCGGGCATGATTGATGCGAAGTCCTCAGGGTTGGACTGCAGCGCGCTGAAGAATTCCAGCGCCCTCCGGTCCCTTTCCCCCCGCGGCACTTTCCCCCGGGCCCATTTGTACATTTCGCGGTAGGTCCTGCCGTTTGGAAGCTTGCGGTCCCGCATCCCTTCAGGCATCGCATAATAGAGGTCTATGACTGAGTTGCGGTCGACAACGAGGGGCTCGGCGCCGCCGAATGCAACAGAATCCCTCGCGGCAACATACGCATCGACCGCCTGCCCCCACCCCCCATGCGGCTTCTCTCCCGGAGCGCCGTATCCGTTCGCGCTCCTCCTGTAGCTGTCCCTGATGAAAGCGACAAGCGGCATCATCGCTTCGTTGCGGTCCTCGACTTCTGCAGCCTCCCATCCGCCGCCTTCGGGCACTTCCTCGAGTATCTCGGATTCCGCCTTCTCTGCTTCAATCAGGTCGTTCCATCTGGCTCTTCTTGCGAGCATGAGCTTGTTGTCGGTTGCCTGCGCTGCCCGGTCATGCGTCATGTCATGGCCGATATCCTCCATCTCGGCCTGCGCGCCCCTCCGGTTCCCGCCCCGGTACATCCTTTCCGCATTTGCGATGCGCTTGTGGTTGTGCGATGCATCGTAGAATACTGGCGAGCCGCTCAGGAGGGTCGGATAGACCTCCCTTCCGCGGTAAGAAATGTGCGCAAGGTCGCCTTCGCCCAGAACGTGCTTTTCAAGGCTGCCTTCATCGCCCTTTTTGTAAAGTTCATCAAGCTTTGCAAGCCTGGCCGCCCGTTCGGAGGGCGGCGCGTAGCTTATGATGGTGGCCCCTATTTCACAGAGCCTTTCCGGGCGCTCGCCCGCTACAATACCGAACTCCCCGCTCAGCTCGCGCCTGAATCCGTATTCTGCCAGGTAGCTGCTAGCATCGACGAAGCGGGTGTGAAGCAGGAATCTTGTTTCCGAGGATTTTGCTTCGGCGCCATGGAAGTCCTCGCGCCAGTACATGCCCGTGACGGATTTGTAGTCCTCCTCGCGTCGCTCGACATCATATATGAATACCTCGTCGTCCGCCTTCGCGTCCGTCTTGCGCCCGAGCTCCGAATACAAACCCTCGCATGCTTCGATGCCGCCCTTTTTTATTGCCTTATCCATCCTCTCCCGGTATTGCGCCTGCTCCACCTCCGGAAGAAGGTCTATGAGCCCCCCTATCCTTTGCGCGGCATTTGAAAGCGTAAGATCCTGCACAACCGGGATTCCCAGCATTTGCCCGAGCCTGACATACATGGATTGGAGCGCCTTGACATCGCCGGATTCAATAAGCATGTCCAGTTCGCCGGAGAGGGCTTCCTGCTCCTCTTCCGGGGCGAACTCAATCATCCCGCCAATGATGGTTTTCGCGTTCCCGAGGTTGACCTCGTGTATCGACTTTCTTGCCTGGTACAGCCCCCGGTTCCGCGCCTTCTGAATCCTTTCCTGCTCCGCAACGAGCGCGCTTCCTTTTTTCATGCGCGATTCCGCGAGCGCCACAAGATTGCCGCTTCTCCCGGGCCCCAGTGCGACGGGCATATCAGCCTCGGTCCGGATGCGCCCGGATTCGTCGCAATCAAAGCCGTTTCCTAGGGCGGTATATGTGCGGATGCCGATTCCCAGATCAAGCCATCCGTCCTGCCTGTTCCTGGTTGTGAGCGCGATGCCGCTCCCAAGGCTCTCAAGCCCCTTGACGATTCCGTCTGCGCAAATGAGCATGCGCTTTCCTGATGCCGCC
>JAGVPF010000138.1 GCA_020052325.1 archaeon | reverse complement strand
TGGCACTGGCAAAGGCTGGCGTGCTCGCGGGCAAGAATGCGACCGTATTCCCGGACCGCAAGGCAATCAGCCTGCTCCGCGAGACCGCGGCGTATTATCGGGCCGAGCCGGTTGTGATTGACGGGAATGTCATCACCGCCGACGGGCCCCAGAGCGCGGGGAAGTTCGGGGCCGCCCTTGCCGAGCATCTTGGCAGGAAGACATAGGCGGTTGGAAACCCATGATTACAATCAAGCATGACGGATGCATATTCTGCGTGGGCTGCTCATCTGTCTGCCCGGCAAATGCGATAGAAGCCGTAGGCACGAGGATGAAGACCTACCCGGAAAAATGCATAGACTGCGGGATTTGCGTCAAGGTCTGCCCGGCTAACGTCATCTGCATGTACAAGGGCATCAAGGACTGGAAAGACCTCCCCGAAGGGGCGAAATGAGGCATGGAAAATGGCATCCAAATTCGACCATGACGTCATAGTGATTGGCGGGGGGCCGGCAGGCTCGTCGTTTGCAAGAGCCGCGGCCGGCAACGGGCTGGATGTGCTCGTAATCGACAAGCGCAAAGAGCTCGGCGTCCCGGTCCGGTGCGGCGAGGGGCTCGGGCAGGCCGAGATAATTCGGCAGGGGCTGGACCTGCCCCGCTCGTGCTACTCGACAGAGATTGTCGGGGCCAAGGTCATCGCACCGAACGGCAAATCCATTGTGTGGAAGGGAAGCCAGACGAGCGGCTGGGTGTTAGAACGCAAGGTTTTCGACAAGTGGCTTTGCGAGCTCGCGGTGGACAAGGGCGCTAAAATCAGCTCGTACACGCGCGCCGTGGGAATCGTCCGGGACGGGAAAGGCCGGCCCCAGGGCGTCAAAGTCTCGCACGGAGGCCGCGAGCCGTACGATATCAGCGCGCCGCTCATCGTTTCGGCCGAAGGGATGGAATCCATGATGGCCCGCGAGATGGGTTTCAAGACGGTCCATTCCTTATACGATGTCGACACATGCTATGAGTATGAGATGAAGCCGTACGAGCACGAGAACCTGCTCGAGATATATTTCGGCAACAAGATCGCCCCGAGGGGCTATGCCTGGATATTCCCGAAATCGGACAGGAAGGCGAACGTGGGGATAGGCATCGGCGGGCTGGCGGAGAACGGCTCGAAGCTGGGCGGGGTCACGGGCGCGGACCCGAAGACTCTGCTCGATACGTTTGTGAAGGGTAACGATAAGCTCAAAGGCGCGAGCACCCTCCTCGATTTCGGCGGGGTGATATCCGTCGGCCTCCCGATTCGCGAGTTCGTGAAGGACAACTGCATGGTCATAGGGACGGCCGCAAAGCAGGTCGACCCGATTCATGGCGGGGGCATCGGGCTTGCGATGGAAGCCGGCCTCCTCGCAGCCGACACTGCGGTGAAGGCGCATGCGAAGAAGGATTTCTCCAGGGACACGCTCTTCGAATACGAGAAAAGGTGGCGAAGCGTCACCGGGCCCACTTTAGAGAACAGGATGAAGCTCCGGAAAGTGATTGAGAAGGTGTCGGACGACGACCTCAACCACATATTCAACACGCTCACAGAGAAGGATTTGAACGATGTGATGATGAACAACTTCGCCCCCGCAGCGCTTAAAGTCGTGGCGAAACGGCCTCAGCTGCTTGCGGTCCTCCGAGGTCTTTTGCCAGGCAAATAGCCAATCCCCGATGCATTCCAATTTTCAGCCTTTGCCGAAACTTACTTCCTGGGGCGGAACCGGCAGTTTTGTCGTCAGCATCAGGCGCTGGCCGGACGTATCGTATGCGATGGTGACCGGAAGCGAATTCCTCCCCCAGTCGCATTGGGCATGCAGCTGGCTGGCGAGCTCGGGCACGGCTCCCGGCATGAGGGCGACCACGCTGCTCATGTCTACGGGAGCGGAGCGGTTCCGCGGGTCGCTTAGGCGGGCGATGGTGTCAACGAAGGGCTGCCTTCCGGCGCCGAGGGCTCCGCGTATGTTTGCCTGGAATGCGGACGGGTTGAACCCGACCCGGTTCCCAGGAAGCGTCATCCAGTCGGTCGCTCCGCCGGTTGCCCTGAGATATCTCGCGATGACCGAATTCGGGTTCTGATCCACGAAGGCGTCAAGAACCACGCCCATGTCCACATCCTCGCCCCTCCGCATCCGGGCATTGGCCTCGTTCCGGATGGCCGTGACTTCGGCTGCCGGCGGCGGTTGTGAAAAGTACTGCCTCATGACCGATGCGACCGACGCGTCAAATGCCGCGCCCGCGCGCCTGCGGGTTTCCTCCTCGCTCAATCTCGGGATTGTGATTTCCGCCGGCCTTCTTTGCTCTTCTGGTTGCCTTTGCCTTCCACCGGTCAACAGTATCACCTGCAATCGTAAGCCAAAGCAGCCTAATATACATTCCAGCCTGCATACGGGTCGGGCAGGTTTATGCTCCAGCGCCTCCCGGCGCGACTCAGGATGCTTAGTACCGGGCCGGACAGGCTGGGCGAGGATACGCCCCCGTCCTCTTCGATGATGGGTTTCAGGCTGATTTCGTATGAGTTGGCGCTGATGAATCGCCCGCTTATCACGCCAAGCATCTGGGCGCCGTCCAGGACCCCGTTGCCTCCGAGCGAAATAATCACGCGGTCGGCAAGCATCAGGACGGTGAAGTCTTCAGAGCAAAGGGCGCTTCGCGCGCCCGGGGCATCGGAATCGACCCGGAGGGAGCGGCTCCTCGAATCAATGACATCGGAGTATGAGATGAACCGGCCATCCTCGAATACGCAGCGCCCCCGCTCCCAGATTGCGGGCAGCGAAACCTTCCCTGTTTCGGAGGGTTCTGCCACAGCCGCACCGGAGCTTGTCGATGATTGCGAATCCGAAGGAGGGGCAGGGCTGGCGGGAACAGGCCGCATCACCGATGCCGCGCACGAGCAGAGGAAGAATGCGGACAGCGCAGCTGCAGCAGCCCTCGCAGGCTTGCGTTGCGGCGGGGCATCCATGTGAGCGAGCTTCATGAAACCACTTATTGACTTTAAATAAAACAATTTATAAGGGTGAAGGGGCTGATACGGCCCGCGTGTCCCCGTGCATTGCGCCGTTTGCGGACGCCCCCATCGCACAGGATAAAAACCCTTTTCTGCGAGTTCCCCCCATGGAGACATTCACAGATGAGGAGAGGCGGCTCCTCGCGCCTTTCGTCAGCAACATGGACAGGCCGGTGTTCGTCCTGCGCAGCCTCCCGGAAGTCGTGAAGGGTGCGCTGTTTTCAAGGTACAGCAGGAGCACGAAAAGCCTGCGGCGAACGCTCCTTGACGAGTTCATCAGGAACAAGGAGATAGGTTTCGAAGCGCAGGAAGGCGCGGCTGGCGGGGCAGACGCAGGCGGGGCAGCAGCGACGGCAGGGAGCGGGCCCGGGGACATCGTTGCGACCGAGAAGGCCGAGCAGTTCTATGACAGGGTGCTCCTCGGATATGGCGATGATTCCGTTGCTGAACTGGCAGGGGCGCACATCGCACTTGAGGATATTTCGATAATCGCGACGAAGATGGTCCAGGATGCGAGAATCGGGCTTTCGCCCCTTGAGAAATCCACGAGATACGTTTATTTCGACCAGAAGGATGAAAACGGGAAATGGCGCTATTACGAGGAGCCGGATCTCGCCGCATCCGAGTTCGCCGCTTTATACTCCGAAACGTGCAGCATGCTCTTTTCCACATACGCCTCGCTCATCCCGAAGGTCTCGAAATTCTTTTCGGAAAGGATGCCAAGGGACGAATCGCTCAGCGAGCGGGCGTATGAGGCGACAATCCGGGCAAAGACGTGCGACAGCATCCGCGGCCTCCTTCCTGCTTCGACGAAAACGAACATGGGTTTCTTCGGAAACGGCAGGGCTTACGAGTACCTTATCACCAAGCTTTACGCAGACCCGCTTGCGGAGATGAGGGACCTTGCAAAAACCATGCAGGCGGAGCTTCGGACCGAGATACCCTCGTTCGTGAAGCGGCCGGACACCCAGCATGGCAGGGAGACGCAGGAGTACATCAGGAAGACGCGCCTGGACGGCCTTGGAGCGGGCATAGCAGCCGAGGCAGGGGCGGACGAGGTGGTCCTTGTCGAATATGACGAGGATGCCGAGGAGCGCATCATCGCCGCGGCGCTTTATCCATTTACGAACGCTTCGATGACGAGCCTGCGCGGGAGGGCGAAGGGCATGCAAAAGCCCGAGCGCGAGAGGATACTTTCCGCTTATTCGGGGGAACGTTCGAACCGGAGGCACAAGCCAGGCCGGGCCTACGAGTCGGCCGCATACACATTCGACATCTGCGCCAACTACGGATGCTACCGCGACATCCACAGGCACCGGGTGCTGACCCAGCAGAGGCAGGCTCTCGGTTGCCTGCACGGCTTCACTCTTCCGAAGGAAATCGTCGAATCCGGATTCGAACCCGAATTCAGGGACGCGATGATTGCTTCGAAAAACGCATGGGAATCGATTGCGAAAAAGCGCCCGCTGCAGGCGCAATACGTCGTGCCGCTCGCCTACCGCATCCGCTGGCAGATGACGATGAACCTGCGCGAGGCGTTCCATTTCTGCGAGCTGCGCTCCCAGATGCAGGGCCACATGGACTACCGGCGCGTGGCGCAGGGAATGTACAGGGAGATATCGCGCGTGCACCCGCTTCTTGGGGGACAGATGAAATTCGTAGATATGCAGGATTACCAGTTCGAGAGGCTGGAGGCGGAGAGGAAGCTTGATAAAAAAATCGCGGAGGCCGCAAAAAAGCATGGCAAATGACGCGCCCATGAAAAGAGGGGGGACGGGGAAGGTCTACATCATCGGCGCGAGCGGCAGGCTCGGGCGGGCCATCATCTCCAAAATCGACGCCGTGCCGGTCGTGCGCAGGCAGTCCGGGCTCGCGGGGGAGGTCGTATCTGATTTTTCCCCGAAAAATCTGAAAAAGACGCTTTCGGACGCCGCGGTCATAATACACGCGGCCGGGTCCACGGACACGCTGGACAAAAGGAAGATGCGTGAGGCGAATGTGGATTTGACACGAACCGTCGTCGATGCCGCACCGAAAGGCTGCAGGATATTGTTCGCCGGCTCGATTTCCGTTTATGGGAAAGCGCTGGATAGGATACCGGCTGATGAAGAAACACCTGCAAAACCGGATTCCGGATACGCAAGGAGCAAATATGAGGCCGAGCAGATTGTGGCATCGTTTCCGGACCATGTGATTTTCCGGATAGGCACATTGTACGGACCGCAGTTTGCGGACTACAACCGCGTCCTTTCCATGCTGGAGCGGGGGAGGATGAGGATTATCGGGGATGGGAAGAACCGCGTGCCTTTCGTGCATGTTGACGACGTTGTTGACGCGTTCCGCAAAGCGCTTGGCAGGGGACGCGGGATATACGTCCTTGCGGGCGAGCCTTTGACGCAGAAGGAGATATTCTCCATTGCCGCATCCGAGCTTTCGGTCGAGCCCCCAAAGTGCATGATACCGAGGCCTTTTGCAATGCTCGCGGCCGCGATTTCTGAATTCGCCTGCCAATTCGGAGGAAAACGGCCGAAGCTGACGCGCGAACATGTCTCGGTCCTGGGATACGACCGGGCATTCGACTGCAGGAAGGCGAAGGCCGAGCTTGGGTTCTCCCCCCGTCCGCTCGAGAAGGGCATCCGCGAGATGGTGCGGGAATACAAGAAAAAACGCTGAATGGGCCAGGATTCGGGCATTCGCAGCCATACACCCCGCCTGAGCGTGCGGTTTTTATTGTTTGCACTGCTATCTGCTATCCATGAGAAGGGAGATTTTCGCGATACTGCTGTTGTCGTTAGTCGCAAGCGCAGCCATCGACCAGTCTTACATCCAGACGGTTTCTAGGAACGGCGCGTCCAGCATGGCGAAGACCATGGAGATTGCGGTCTTCTCGAACCAGCTCGCAACCGAAGGCCTTGCGAAGATGGCGGACTACTGCGAAAAAAGCTCAGGCATCAACTGCAGCGTGGATGTCGAAGCCAAAAAAATCGTCATCACCGAGAGCTTTGCCTCGGGCGGATACTACGCGTTCTCAAACGAATACGGAATCCCGTCCATCACATACACCGTTGCAATCAGCAGGGTGCCCACCGACAGGTTCAGCAATTCCCTTTCGAGGCTTCTTGTGGCAGCCAACGCGACGGAGTACTCCGGAACCGGCGGCTCGGCCAAATCCATCGACCTGAGCGACACGGAGGGGAACGCGGAGGCGGCTGCGATATTGAAAAGCCTCAAGGCGAACATCACATACACGGTCATCATGCCGTCCGGGGTATCGGAAGCCAAGGCAGGCAGCGTCATTGGCAAAATTTCAGGCCAGACCGCTTCATTCGACCTCCTTGAGGTGATGTCCGAGTCAGGCGGCCCGATTGTGGTGAAAAGCCAGGAGTTGAACTACGGCTACCTGATAGCCATCGCCGGGATTGTCGTTCTCGGGGCGCTCGCACTCTCGTTTGCGGGGACCAGGCCCTCAAGAAGGAAGAAATAGCAGATTTTTTAAAGCAAAAACGACATACATTCATTCGAGTCAGAGGCTGGATTGTTATGGCAGGCATCATCAGTTATGGCGCTTATGTGCCGGTTTATCGGATAAAGACATCTGAGATTGCACGCGTCTGGGGCGAGGAGCCCGACCGCATCGAGAAAGGCCTTGGGATATTGGAGAAGGCGGTCGGCGGTGTGGACGAGGACACGGCAACGATATCCGTTGAAGCCGCAAGGAACGCGATCGCCCGCGGAGGCATCGACGCCAAGAAGCTCGGCGCCCTGTATGTGGGCAGCGAATCGCACCCATACGCGGTCAAGCCGACCGGCACGGTAGTCGCGGAAGCCATCGGAGCTACGCCGAACCTCACATGCGCGGACCTGGAGTTCGCCTGCAAGGCCGGCACGGCCGGGCTCCAGATAGTGCTTGCGATGGTTGATGCCAAGATGATTGAGTATGGCATGGCAATAGGGGCAGACACCGCACAGGGGAGGCCGGGGGATGCCCTCGAGTATTCCGCGGCATCAGGAGGC
>JAGVPF010000155.1 GCA_020052325.1 archaeon | reverse complement strand
TTTGAGCGTGGCCCAGGCCCGCACATTCATGCAGACTGTTGCGATTGCCGCAAAAAGCAGGCAGTTCCTCAGAGAGAACCTCCACACATCGATTAGGGGCCTGTTCTACCAGCTGAAATACTCACTTGGGGAGGACATCGACGAGGACCTTTTCACAGAGCAGTCCGAATCGAACGCCCTCGTAGAGGACCTTGAGGTCGCCCTCAAGATAAAGCGCGAAGACCTGAATCTTACAACGGACAGGAAGGGATTCGTGGCAGGGCCGATGACGCTTCTCGACCGGTTCGGCGGCGATGAAACGCTGATTGATTTGGAGAAGCAGGGCCGGAGCGGCTGGAGCATACCGTCCGATGTCGACAACGGCATGGAGATAAAGAGCCTGGATGCGGATTATGTCCTTGTTGTCGAGAAGGACGCGCTCTGGCAGAGGCTGAACGAGGACAAGTTCTGGAAGAAGGAGAACTGCCTGCTGGTGACGCCGAAAGGCCAGTCGACGCGCGGCACGCGCAGGCTGTTGCGGAAACTCGCAGACAAGAAGCTCCCGGTTTACTGCCTCATGGACTGCGATGCCTGGGGATGGTACATATACTGGACCATCAAGACGGGAAGCATGAACCTGGCTTACCTTGGCCGGGATTTCGCTGTTCCCGAGGCGAAATTCCTCGGAGTCACGATGAGCGACATCAAGGAGTTCGATTTCCTGGACAAGCTAACAATCAAGGCCAAGGACGTCGATGTGAAGCGCGCCGAGGAGATGCTCGGCTACCCGTGGATAAACCGCTATGCGGACTGGGTGCGCGAGCTCAAGATGGTCCTGAAGACGAGGAAGAAAATTGAGCAGGATGCCCTGCAGGGGCAGAGGCTCACCTTCGTCGGCGAGTACATCAACCAGAAAATCAAGAACAAGGAATGGCTCTCATAGGCGCGGCGATGCGGCTGATTGCCTTTCTGGCAGATTTCCTTTCTTTTTCAGTCCCGCCTATCCCCATTCCGGAATATTCCTTCTTTTCCGCTTTGCCAGGCTAGGTTCCGCCAAGACCGATGCCGCCGCTAGAGCCGTTGGTCCCGTTCGATGTGTTGTTCGGGATATAAGGCGTTCCGCTTGCCGGGAGCGGGCGCTCCATGAGCTGGAAGAGCTTCTTGCCGTCAGGGCAGAAATTGTTCTCGCAGCCGTTGCTCAGGTAGATGAATGCTTCCGCCTTCTTCTTGCCCGGGTCGGCCTGCCGCGCGAGGAAGGGCACTTCGCACGCCTGGACATATGCGATGAAATCAGTGTAGCCATAGCATTCGTATGGGGGGATGTTTTTCGGGTGGCCGTCCTGGCACCGGCTGTCGCTCTGGCCGTCTGATGACTGGCAGTACGTTTCGTTTATTGCCCAGCTTTGGGAGAATCCATACGCCCAGCAGTCGCCGTTCGAAACCGAGCTCGAGCAGCGCGGGTGGTCTGCGGCCCTTGCCTTCGAGCCCCAGAAGCCGGCATACATGTTGCCGGCGATGTATAAGGTGAAAAGGTTGTCCTTGTCCAGGTCCCCTGCGCCCCAGTTCAGCTTGCCGCGGTTCGAGCTTATCCAGCCTCGGGCATTCCGCATCATGGCTTCTATCTTGAGGGTGCCGATGCAAATCGAATCCGAAGGCACGAATGGATTGAACCTCGGATTGCATCCTTTTACGCCGCTCAAATCAAGGGTGTGGAAACCCGCGCGATTAAAAACATCGAAATATGGACCGTCCACCCCGTCAGGATTGACCGAGGCAGGCCAGAACGTGAATGGCGGCTCCAGGCTCTGCATTATGCCGACGGCGCACCAGCGCCAGTCCGGCTGCGCGGCCGGAGGAGCGTTCGTGAGGTTTGCGTTGCAGGTGCCGTCCGGGTCGTACATCTCGTCATAGGCATTATCATAGCATTCGTCCTTGCCCGGCCCGGGCTCGAAGCAGCCCGGCCCGTCATAGCCCTGGCGGCAGACCTTCGCCGCCGAGCAGGGATTGAAATCGCTTTCAGTGAGTATGAATGCGCGGACTATCATCGGGTCGAGGTTTCGCGCGCTGGCCCACTGGTTGATTTCAGGGAAGCTGTTGCAGTACCTGTCCGGCGGGACTCCGCTTCCAGGCGAAAGGCCCGTGAAGATGCTTGCGAGGGGCCTGCTGGCGTTTACCATCAGGCATGCATCGCATGTGAAGAGCAGGGGAGCCGGGGCACGCAGCTGGTTAGTTTGTTGCTGCATGATGTCGCGCCCGGAGAATGCGAAGCCGCGCATGAAGTCCTGGTTCTCATTCGCGTTGCATGCCACGCCAGACTCGTTGCCGAAGAGTATCTGCCGGGAGCCCGAATTCTGGCCTGAAACGTTGGTGTATGCCTGGCAGCCCCCGTACCAGGCCTGAAGGCGCGATTGTGTTCTCCCCACTCCGCAGTTCGTGCAGTTCAATGGGTTTGTGACGCCTATTCCCCCGCTCGTGTTGAACGAATACGGAGCAATGCCAATCACGCCGCGCTTCTGCAGCGTGGTGACTCCGAATGGGAAGAACGCGCCGTACGCGGCGACAACGTCGCTTTCCGTCCAGTTGCATGAATTATCCACATCCGTGGTTCCCGGGTCGAAAAGGACGTATGGGATGATGGAGGGCTTGCTCCAGTTGTAAAGGGAATACATTGAGAAGTTGGTGGCTTGCTGCCGGACGCGCGCGGCGTCGCATGAATGGACATATTTGCCGTTGATGCCGTATGCCACGTAGTCGACCTTGTCCGCATCCGCGCCAAGGGCAATCATCACGTCGTTAAGCGCCTGGAAATCGTTGATTTTCGGCGCGACCGCGATGAAGCAGTAGATTTTGCTGTTCGCCCGGTCGTTCCTGCACTCCTGGTCTATTGCGCGGACCTGGTTAGCAACTTCTGCGGCCTTGCTACGATCGAAGTCCATTTCCGTCACAACGATTACAGGGCCCACCGGGCCGGTCGACAGGCGCCCCAGGTAAATATCGTCGCCTTCGGTTCCAAGTATCCTTGCAATCTCCTGTGTGCGGCTGATATTGATGTTCGTGCCGTTGCTGTAGAGGATGTAGACCGGAATGATGTCCTTGCTGAGGAAGCACATCGTACGCATGGCATCAGGGCGGAGATATGGAGATTCGTTTGTGGCAACTAACCACTGGACCGCCATGTTCAGGCGGTCGGAGCAGAGCGTGTTCGCCGTGCCGAAATCGCCGAATGTCGGCCCCTGCCCTATCATGAACGCCCGGACAGACAGGCTGGGGTCGCCTGAATTGTTGTAATTGGCATACCTCGCCATCTGCATCGGAGTGCAGTTCTTGTCGAAATAGCAGTAGCCGCCTATGAGGTTGGTCAATGGGCCGAATATGTTCGTGCCGTTCTTGCAGACCATGCACCAGCAGCTTCCCGGCTTGCAGTACTCGGTCATGGAGGCGTTGTTGATTGCCACGCGGCTGAGGCCGTCGCGGTATTCCTGCTCGAAGAGCGATGAACCCCCATTAAGCCGCTGGAGGCAACCCGTAAGGATGAGGGCCGCGCTAAGGACCGCCAGAAGCGCCAGTAAGGATACTGCTGGTCTCATATGCATAAGCAGGATATTGCGCGTTTCTGAATATAAATATTAGCGTATTTGCGATTTCCCGGGATTGGGGGTGGGAGAGTCCGGATGCGTCCGGATGGAGGATTATTGGGGGAATGAATAGAAAAAAAGAAAGAGAAAAAAAAGGCCAACATGAAATGGATTGATAAGAAAAAACAGAAAAATGAAAAAGAAGGCTCAGTAAAGAGCCTGCTTGCATGCGGCATTCTTGCACATGCTCCCGCGGTAGTTGGACATGCCGCATTTCGGGCAGTACACCACCATGGCGAGCTTCTGCGGCTGGACCAGCTTCGTGAGGCCCTGTCCCATGCCTTCCGCCATGTTCTTGATGTTCGAGCCGAACCCGCCACCTCCGGAACCATGCTTGGAGCGCGCGACGTATTTCGCGACAATCTCCTTCGGCGTGGCCGACTGCGGGAACATCGGGACCGGCATGTGCCATATGAACGCCAGCGGGTTTGCCCACCCGAAGAGCGAGTTCTGCAGCACGCCAGAT
>JAGVPF010000139.1 GCA_020052325.1 archaeon | reverse complement strand
GCTTTTTCCTGCTGTCAGGGAGGGCTGGGGCCTTGTGGTCCTTGAAGCGAATGCCTGCGGCACGCCGGTAATCGGCTATAATGTTCCCGGCCTTCGGGACAGCATCAGGGACGGAATAAACGGGCATCTGGTTATGGATGGCGATTACAATTCAATGGCGGAAAAAGCGGCCTCGCTTCTCTCCGAACCCGGCGGGCTCGGCTCCCTTTCCGTATCATCGGCCGCATATTCCAAAGGCTTCAGCTGGGAAAAAAGCGCAGGCGAATATGAAGCGCTGTTCCAAGAGATTTTAAAACGAACAAGCGCGCGGTCCTAAAGCGGGCGGTCTTTAAAAGAATAACCGGACCCGTATAGCGCAATATGACGGTTCGCAAGAAAGCCGGTGCCGCGCCCCCCCGCATCAGCATAGTCATTCCTACGAAAAACTCGGCCGGTACGCTGCAAAAATGCCTCGAATCCATCCGGACCCAGGATTTCAGCAGCTATGAGATTATCGTCGTTGACGGTTTCAGCAAGGACGGCACGGGAGAAATCGCCCGGAAATACGCGGACCGATTCATCGAGGCGAACCTATCCGTTCCAGCTTCCCGCAACGAGGGCTTCGGGGCCGCCCGCGGTGAAATCTTCCTTTCGATGGATTCCGACATGGTGATGGAGGCCGGCCTCCTAGCGGAAATAGCCAGACGTATCGATTCGCTCAGTTCCTTGGTTGTGCCTGAGCTGGGAACCGGCAAGGGCCTGATAGCCCGGTGCAAATCCCTCGAAAAGCTGTGCTATGTGGGCAATGGGAACATCGAGTCTGCACGCGTCTTCGCAAGGGCGGCGTTCATCCAATCCGGCGGCTATGATCCTGAATTACACTTCAACGAAGACCGCGATCTGCACTGCAGGATTGCGCAATCCTTCACGACCGGCCGCACGTCGCGCGTTTTTTTCCATGATACCGGGAACTTGACACTTCCCGGCTGCCTCCGGAAGGCATTCAGGTACGGCCGGTCATCACGGGCGTTTTTTTCCAAAAAGCATCCGGGTACGAAAAACGCGTCTTCCATAAGGAGACTCCTGTTCCTTGACAGCCTCAGCATACTTGCCCGCGAGCCATTTGAGGCGGCCTGCCTCATGGCGCTCAAATCCCTTGAAGCGTCCGCATTCGTAATGGGCTATCTGGCTTCTTATACAAAACGCGGCGGGTGAATCCCCCCGCCGGGCCCACCACCCATAGCCTTGTTTTTATGCTTTTCCGGCAAGAAGGCTAATCTGTCGCCTAATCGGGGCGGTGTATCTGCATGCAAAACATGGACGGCAAGCTGGCAGTGTTCGTATACCTGCTGATGGCATCTCTCATAATGCTGCCACTTATGAAGCCGGGATACTATCTTGCGCTCGACATGCAATTCGGCCCGCAGACATTTTCGGATATCAAGTTCGATGACTTCTATGGCCAGCAGCCGAGCTCGTATGGCGCTTACTTCCCGCTGAGGATGGCGATGGGTGCGTTCTCGGACATCATCGGGACGGAATCCGTCGAGAAGCTCCTGCTGTTCTCCATCCTCCTTATTTGCGGCCTCAGCATGCACTTCTCCCTTCCCAAAGAGCACGGGAACGCCCGGTATCTCGCAGGCCTGCTCTATATGCTGAACCCCTTTGTCTACGTGAGGTTCCTGGCAGGCCACTGGTCTTTCCTCCTTTCCTACTCGGTCTGGCCATTCGCCCTGCTTTCATTCTGGCAATTCCTCGAAAAGCCCAAAGAGCGGATGTCGCTCGTCCAAACCGCGCTGCTCGTGGCATTGGCCTCCATCAGTTCGCATGGCGTCATCATCCTGCTTATCTGCTTCACCCTCATGCTCGTCTTCCACCTTTTGAAGAACGGATTCGAGCGCGTCCTCGGGTTCAGGCTCGCGTTGCTGGCCGCAGTGGTCCTGGCCATGAACCTGTACTGGATACTCCCGACTATCATGCTTTTTGAGAAGACTTACTCCCCGGCATCGCCCGAAGCCTATTTCGAGGATTTCAAGCCCCAGGGAATGGGGATGTCGCTAGGGGCGTCTCTCATTTCGATGCATGGTTTCTGGAGGGGCGGGTTCATCTATACCAAGGACATCTTCGCCTTATGGTGGGTTCCTTTCCTCATTATCCTCGCGGTCGCATCCATGGGTTTCGTCGCCCTTCTGCGGGAGCGGGCGCTCTACGCGCTCTTCCTCCTCTCGCTGCTCATCGTGGGCTTCCTGCTCGCACTCGGCGAATCCAGCCCGTTTTCCTGGGTTTTCACATCTTTGGGGAAACAATTCCCAATCTACCTGCTGTTCCGCGATTCGCAAAAATTCGTTGGGATGATATGCCTCGGGTATTCCTTCCTGTGTTCCTATGGGGCGCACAGCCTGATGAACTCCCGTCCCCGCTGGAAGCCCGTCCTGCTGGCCCTCGCAATTCTGGTCCCGGTCATTTTAAATTTCGGCTTTTTCGGTTTCTTCGGCCAGATAAGGACGACGCAGTATCCGGCCGACTGGCTTGAGGCCGCACGCATTATCGAAAACGACCCGAGCGAGACGAACGTACTAATCCTCCCCCCGTTCCTGTACAACACATACTCCTGGTCAAATGCCACGCAGAAAACGTTGGCAAGCCCCGCCGGCCAGGTTTTCAGCAAGCCCATCATCGTGTCCCAGAGCGTCATGACCCTGCATGTCTACAGCGACATCAAGGATTCCTACGGGAGCTATCTCACGTACCTTTTCGACAAGCGCCAGTTCATCAACAATACTGCCGAGCTGCTCGTCCCCCTGAATGTGGGATATATCGTCGTTCTCAAGGAATATTCCGACTCGGACAGCTACCTGTGGCTTTTCAAGAGGAAGGGCGGCGTCAAGGACATCGAGCTCATTTACGAAGGCGAGTCGCTTTACCTCTTCAGGAACAATATTGCAGCTGGCCCCTTCCTTTCTACAGATGACTACGGGAACGCAAGCTTCACGCGCTTCCTAAAGGCAGATGGGGGGGTTCCTGATGTGGCCGCAGTGGAGTACTCGCGCATCAATCCCGCCACATACCGCATTACAGGTTCGGCTTCGCCATATCTTGTCTACGTTTCCCCTCCCGACCCAACCGTCCGATTCGGGGATTCAACCGGAAGCCCGTGGTACAAGCTGGGCAACGTTTTTGAATACCGGGAACCCGGAATCCTGACAAACGCTATGTTCCCGATTGTGCTTGCATTCTTCCTGCTAGCCTGGCTTGTTGCATTGATACTGATATCCAACCCCCCGGCCCCGGCAACTGCGCTTCTCGCATTTTTCCTCGCCTTGTCCTCGTTGCCCATCATGGACGGCACGCTAGGCCCGCATGGAATCGGCGCCCTGCTCGTCATAACCGTGTCCATTGCGCTAATTGTGTCATATTATGTGGATTTGAGCAAAGCATGCAAAAGCTTTTTAAAACTAAAGTGAGCGACCTTGTCATGAGACTAATATATGTTACGGCCGTCTTGGCCCTGTTGATGTTGATTCCGGGGATTTTTGCACAACCGCCTCCGGTTCCTTTTTGCTGCGGTTCACCCACCGGATACCCGGCGTTCTATGATTATGGATATAACAATTACTACCTCTGTATTATGAACTGCTGGGGTGGATGTTACATGTGTGACCTCACTGAATACGGTTACAGCTGTGAGGGCTACTATGGATACCACTACAACTGCAATACGGACGATGATTCGTCCGAATCAGGGCTTGATGTGAGCTTCAACTCGGACTGCGACGGCAACGTCGTGACCGTAGACGGCGCAGGCAACGCCGCGCATGTCGTTGTGAAAGATTCCAACGGCAACATCATGGCTGCCGGCGACACCTCCGGGGACGAATTCACATTCTCCGGCTGCGATCTAGACGACATGACCATAAAGGCGACACAAACAGGATATTCTCCGACAACAATAACCGAAGACAGCGTAACATGCGCATCCTGCGGGCAGAATGTCACGCCCGGATGCACGCTTGATTCCGACTGCCTCCTGAACCAGGAGTGCATATCCGGCGAGTGCGTCAACGTACCTTGTCCGTGCGGTGCTGTGGTGAACCACGAGTGCATGCCCTATGCATGCTGCTCAGACTCACAGTGCGCGGCAGACGAGCTCTGTGACAGCCACGTATGCAAG
>JAGVPF010000063.1 GCA_020052325.1 archaeon | reverse complement strand
TGATGCGGGGGAGCGGCTGTATACGTAGAGAGTCGGTTCGGTGGGCTGCTTGGAAAGAGGATTCACCTCATCCACGGACTGGACGTCGAAAAAACCAAGGCAGCTTAGAGCCTGCAGGTCCGGCGATGCGTTGGAGAACAGCACGCCTGCAATCGGTCGGATGCTTTCCCCATCCTTGGCTAAACCAGAAATGACGAATGACCTATCCATGATTAAGCACCAATAAACAATAAATCTATGGATGGTCGGATTTATTATTTTATGTACCAGTCAATCGAAATTCATCCGGCCGAATTTGATGAATAGCGGCTTCGCTTCGTTCATATCCACGACCGCGATTGCCAGCTCTTTCCGGAGCCTGCCCGCCGTCTCGAGCGATGGCAGGAGGTTTTCAATTCCGCATTGCCAGCCTTTCTTCACGACTTCGAGCAGGTAGTAGGTCTTGTCCTCACCGGGCCGGAAACCCTTGCGGTGCAGGCGGAGGAACGGCGTCCCGTCCAGGCTCGGCCGGATGATGTAGCCGCGTTCGCGGAAGTATTTTATCACGAAGAATTTCTCGTTGGCAAGCGGGTCCTTCTGGGCGGCTCTCCTTAGCAGCTCGTCTTTGGGAAGCGGCAGGACGCCGCGCTCGGCGAAATACGCTGCTTCGAGGTAGGTTATCTTTGTCGTTTCCGCCTCCTCCACGCCGGCGCCGAGGCTGCGCAGCTTCAAAATGAGCGGCTTTTGCCTGATGACCAGGTACTCTTCAGCGTATTCGATATTGTCCGTATTATTGTCCATAGAATCACGTAGAATGGAACTGTGGATGGAAAATGCCCAGCCGGTCAGCCTCGACAGACGGCCTCAGGTCCCGTCCCCGTTTCCGCCCTTGATTTTTATCTCGTGCAGGATTTTTTGCAGTTCTGCATGCTTGACATCGTTCATGCGGACGGCAACATTGGATCCCCCTGCAGTATCGACAAACAGGGTGCCGACCCCGAAAAGGCGCTGGACGAGGCCCTGGGTGTAAGTCGTCTCGGTTATTTTGGCATACGACAGCAGAATCCTGCGCGTGGATATGATGCCAGACTGGTACAGCATGCCGTTCTCCTCGAGCGTCAGCGTCTGGAATCTGGAGGTGACGAATGCTACGGCGATGAAGATGATTCCGATAACCCACAATGCCGCAATCAGCGGAAAAAGGATGCGCTCGAGCACGTCCCGCATGACGATGACCAGGGCTGAGAGAAGGATGGTCATGATGAGTATCTTGGTCGCGCCCACAATCGGATGCGGATGGAAAGAATGCGCCATGCAGAGGGTTAGGCTGACTCAGATTTAAATCATTGCGCCCGAAGGATAAGTCATGCTGGTCATTTTCACCGACGGAGCTTCGCTAGGCAACCCCGGCCCGATGGGCGTGGGCATAGTGATATACCGCGAAGGCATAATCGTCGAGGAATTGAGCGAGTATATCGGGATGGGAACGAACAACATCGCCGAATACACCGCGGTCATAAAGGCGCTAGAGACAGTGCACAGCATGGGCGAAATGGAGGCTCGCGTGAAAAGCGACAGCCAGCTCGTCGTCCGGCAGCTGAATGGGGAGTACAAGGTCAAGGACCCGGACCTGCGCATCCTCAAGGACAAGGTGGACCACCTTTGCAAAGGGCTGAGGGTCCATTTCGAGCATATCCCCCGCGAGCATAACGAAGAGGCGGACAAGCTCTCGAAAGAGGGGGCGGAGATCGGCAGAAAGCGCATGCAGGGCAGGGGTGGCGGCAAATGAGGATTACCGAGCGGCCCGAACTCGGCCGCCTGATGACCTTCGAGCTTTCCAAGGAAAAGCCGGTCCACGGATGGTTCTGGTACAAGGAGGGGTACGCGCCGGAGATTGTGGAATGGGCGCTGAATTGCGAGCTTGAGCGGACGGGAAGGAAGCCCGAAACCGTGCTCGACCCCTTCTGCGGCGTGGGGACGACGCTCCTTGCTGCCAAAGACAACGGAATCGAATCAGCAGGCGTTGATGCGTCGTCGCTTGCCGCATTCGTCTCGCGGGCAAAGACCGATGATTATGAGAGGGAGGACATCGAGTCCGCGCTCGCGTTCCTGCAGAAAAAACTGGATTATCGCGTGGCAGAAAGGATGGACTGGCCGTTCGAGCTGTTCTCAACGAAGGCTGCGTTTCCCAAAAGGAACCATACCGAGATACTTGCGCTTCGGGAGGCAATCGAGAACGAAGAGGGGCGGACCCGCAATCTATTGCTTCTCGCCCTGCTCTCCATCCTGCCGCAATCGAGCATCATACTCAAGGACGGGGGCGTGCTGAAAATAGACCGCAACAAGCGCGCGCTTCCTGCACGTGAGATTTTCAGGAGGAAGGTGAAACGGATGGCGCGCGAGCTTGAAGGCAGGAGGCAAGGCCATGTGCCGAAGGTCTTCCTCGGGGATGCGCGCGCACTCGATATCGGGGGAAGCGAGGTGGACCTGATTGTCACATCACCGCCTTATTTGAACAACATCGACTACTCGAAGGTTTATGGGCTGGAACTGAGCCTGCTCTCGATGAGCAAGGCCGAAGCCGAGGAAGTGAGGATGCGTGCGGTCCGTTCGTTCATCGGACGGAGGATGGAAGTCGACGCGATGCCGCCCGAAGTCGGCGATGTGGGCATCCGAATCCCTATTGTCGGGACGTATTTCAAGGATATGGAAGCGGGCATCATGGAGATGTTCCGCGTGCTTACGCCTGGCGGGGCCGCGTATGTCAACGTGTCCAACTCAGTCATACACGAGACGCATGTGATTGTGGACGAGGTTTTCGCGCAGATGGCGGAGAGGATTGGCTTTGCCGAGACTGAAATCGTGGTCGGGGCCGAGCGCATCGCGGATGTGCGCCCGCAGAAGGTGAAAACGAGGGAAAGCGTAGTGATTATGAGGAAAGGGTGAATTGTATGGGCGGACCAATACTCGAGATAACGGGCACAGTAAACGAATTCGT
This sequence comes from archaeon, assembly GCA_020052325.1. Taxonomy (GTDB): domain Archaea; phylum Micrarchaeota; class Micrarchaeia; order Anstonellales; family Bilamarchaeaceae; genus Bilamarchaeum. The sequence continues at coordinate 1,075 of JAGVPF010000063.1, read as the reverse complement.
GGGAAAGACGCTTCTGGGGCAGGTGGCTCCGCCGCAGCAGGGCCCGCAGCCGTTCCAGCCAATCGTAGATAATTTTTTCAGGGTCAATCCGACCCTGCTAAGCACGGTAACTGGGGGGATGGTGCCGCTTCCGGCCAATGCGACGCCGCAGCAGCAGGAAGCCGCCGCGCTCCAGCTGTATCAGAGGCTCGTGGCGGGCGGGCCCGGAGGTCTTCAATACAGCTGTTCCATTGGGAGGATGCCCAGGTCGCCTAATGAGGTCCTCACCTCCAATCCAAGAGGAGGCGATTGCGACGAGCTTGCGATGCTCTTCATTGCGGCGGCGAGGCAGCTTAACATCAACACGTCAGGGATGAGCGTCGCTTATATGTCCCTTCCGACCATGCAACCGGGGAGCTTGCGCTCGGAACGCCATGCGGCCCTGTTTGTCAGGAGCATGAACGGCAGCAATTACATAATGGATTTCGCAATCGGAAGCGGCCCATTCCGCGTCCCGAATTTCAATCCATCGACTGTAAGCCGGGAGTACACGGGATTGAACATTGCTAACGGGCCAAGGGCGGGCCACTCGATAATCTCTGCCACGGTGCTCCACGAGTTCGGCGCATTGCGGGACATCGCCGCCTTCGCGTTGATTGAAAGGGTTGACGTCATGGCCGGTATGTTCGGCACTGGCAATGCATCCGCCACACAACTGAATGCCGCACTTCGCGTTCTTGCCCAGGCTTCCACGTCCGCCGCATCGGATTCCCTCCGTGTGATGGTCGCGGATCGGTACCGGGCGATAGGCGAACGCGCCTTGTCATCCGGGCATCCGAAAATCGCCCTAGGCGCCTTTAGCGCAGGGACGGCCATGCTCGGCTCCGTTCCTCTTGCGGTGAGGAATGCACAGGCACAGCGAAGCATGGAATACCAGCTTGGAATCGGGATTGCCGGGGCTCTTGAAAGGAGCGGCGCTGGCTCGCAGGCGAAAGCGTTGGCGCAGTATGAGAGCATGGTCAGGCTCGATCCGGCAAGGATGGATGCCTATGAGGGGATTTTCAGGATAAGGATCGCGAGGTTCAACGCCGCGCAC
>JAGVPF010000160.1 GCA_020052325.1 archaeon | reverse complement strand
CTTTTAAATGCGACTTTTACCTTGGAAGCCTCAGTCTTTCCGATAAGCAGGAGTATAACGACAAGAACTAGTACTATCTCCGAAAGGCCGAGGCCGAAAATGCCATAGAGGAGAATCAAGGCCATCAATGGATATCCCGAAGGAAATTATTTAAAGGGGGGGCGGGGCGCCAGAATGAGATTCAGTACCTCAGGCAGGTGCAGTTCTCCGAAGCCGGCTTAATGCTCTGGTTGCGGCAGTATTCGCCGCAGAAGGGGGGCGGTTCGGACGGGGAATACGCCGGACTATAATACGGGTCACAGGGGTCGGCAGGGAAATAATCCGGGCCTCGAAGTGCGGAAACGAGGGATGGCAGGGCGATGTAGATTATGATTGACAGGACGCCAAGGGCGAACACAGCAATGCCCGCAAGCCACAGGAGCGATTTCTTTGACGTTTTCGGCTTGCGGCTGGTTATGACGTAGTTGGCGATGAAGAGCAGAACGCTGACAATGATGCAAATCATGGTGAAGGCGCCGATGAACGTCCTCGTGTTGCTGCAAAGCGGGAAATAATCGACGTGCAGTGTTTCAATCGCCATGGCGGTCACTTCTTATGCGCATCTTCGACGGCCTTCATGATTCGCACCCGCTGACTGGTAAATGATTGGAGATAACTAAATAATAGGCGGGATGCCGGTTGCCGCGCCGGAAGGACGGGGTTACTTGCCGGCTATCGAGCCGCCGCAGGCATTGCACGTGAAATTCGTCACCGTAAAGCTTCCGGTCACGATGAACGCGACGATGTAGGGGACGAGAAACAGGGATATTGATATCAGGACGAAGCCCATGGCAATCAGGAGGTATGTAACGAGCAGGAGCACGTTGCTTTTCTTCGCCGCGCCAGTGCTTCCCCTCCGTGCTAGGAAGCCGACAATGGCTGAAGCCGCAAAATTAATCACGCCGCCGGCAAAGAACGCAATCTTGAGCGGTTCGCATAATCGGATGCATTCGATAATGGCCTGGTTTGTCATCCACATCCCCCGGTCTCAGTTATTCAGGTTTTTTCTTGAGGATTTCTTCCACGGCCTTCATTATGCCCGCCGCATCGATGCCGTATTTCTTGTAGAGCTCGGCGCAGTTGCCGGATTCGCCGAAGCGGTCCTTCATTCCTACACGCACGAGCGTGGTAGGATGCTGGATGCTGGCGACCGACTGCGGTTCGCACAGCACCTCCGCAATCGCGCTCCCAAGGCCGCCGTTGATTTGGTGGTCTTCGGCTGAAACCAGGACGCCGCACTTCTTCGCGTATTGGATGATGGTTTGGGTGTCGATTGGCTTTATCGAATGCATGTCTATGACCGCGGCGTCGATTCCCTTCTTCTTCAGCTCTTCTGCGGCTTTGATGGCTTCGTAGACTTGGAGGCCGCACGCGAATATCGCCACGTCCTTCCCATCGCGGTAAACGTTCGCCTTCCCAATCTCGAACGGGGTTTGGGGGGTCGTGAAGACCGGCGAGTTTTCGCGGGATGTGCGGATGTATGCGGGCGTCGTGAGTTTTGCGGCTGCGAGCGTCGCCTTCTTGGCCTGCTCCATGTCGCAGGGGACGAGCACGGTCATGTTCGGGAGCGCGCGCATCATGGCGATGTCCTCAAGAATCTGGTGCGACGCGCCGTCAGGGCCGACTGAAAGCCCGGCATGCGAAGCGTGAATCTTGACATCGGAGTTGTTGTAGCATACCGAGACGCGTATCTGGTCGAAATTGCGCCCGGGCGAGAATGCCGCAAACGCGGATATGAACGCCTTTTTCCCGCAGGCGGCTATCCCTGCTGCGACGCCGGCGAGGTTCTGCTCGGCGACGCCGACCTGCACGAAGCGCCCGGGAAATTTCTCGGCAAACCAGTGGGTGCGCGTGGATTCCGAGACGTCGGCTGTCAGCGCCCAGACGTTCGGGTCTTTTTCGCCAAGCGCTAGGAGCGCCTTTCCGAATCCGTCGCGGCTGGCTTTCTTTGGGACGGCGGGGGCGAAAATGTCCGGGACCAGGTGCATGTCGGGAGGGGCATCTTGCAGGTGTGTTGTCATTCAAATCGCCTCCAGTTTCTTTCTGGCATCCCCAAGCTCGTTAAGGGCCAGCTCCCCTTCCTCTTTGTTCGGGCTTTTCCCATGCCAGCCGAATTTGCCTTCCATGAACGAGACGCCCTTCCCGGGCACGGTATTTGCGATTATCGCCGTAGGCTTGCCTTCGCATGATGACGCCATGCCAAAGCCGTGCAATATCGCATTCATGTTGTTGCCGTCTATCACGACCACGTTCCAGCCGAACGACTGGAATTTTTCCGAAAGCGGCTCGAGGGGAAGCACATCGTCGCTCGTCCCGTCAATCTGGATGTTGTTGCGGTCGATTATTGCGACCAGGTTGTCGAGCTTGTATTTCGCGCCCAGCATGAACGCCTCCCACACCTGGCCTTCGTTCAGTTCCCCGTCGCCCAGAAGAGAGTAAACACGCCAGTCTTTTTTCTCCATCTTTCCGACCAATGCCATGCCAACGGCCTGTGATATGCCTTGCCCGAGCGGGCCAGACGAGTTCTCGATTCCCGGAAGCGGCCCGCGGTGCGGGTGGCCCTGCAGCGGGGAGCCGAGTTTCCTGAGTGTTAGGAGCTTTTCTTTTTCGAAATAGCCGGCTTCGGCAAGCGCGGCATAAAGGACCGGGCAGATATGGCCGTTTGAAAGCACGAGGCGGTCGCGGTCTTCCCACTGCGGGTTCTTCGGGTCATGGCGCATGATTCCGAAATAAAGTGCGGTGAGGATGTCCGCCATGCCAAGGGAGCCTGCGGGGTGGCCGCTTTTTGCCTCGACCAGCATCCTGACGATGTCCTGCCGAACCCCGTTGGCTATCATTCCAAGTTTCTTCATGTCAGTGTTTATGGGAACACCCCGCCATCGCGCGCTTTTTCAGATGCTCTATCGCGCCTTTGATATCATCTGCGGCGAAAATCGCGCTTGCCGCTGCAAGCAGGTTCGCGCCGCTCGAATACGCATGGGAAACCGTTTCGCCGTTCACTCCCCCGTCGACCTCGATGTCGAGCTTGGGAAACAGCTCCCGCAGCTTCCTGACCTTATGCTCCATTTCGTAGATGTATTTCTGCCCGGAATAGCCAGGCCGCACTGTCATTACCAGCACGCGCTCCACTTTCGGAACAAGGGGGAGGAGCTTTTCGAGGGGGGTTTCGGGGTTCAGCGCAAGCCCGAGGCGGCCGCCAGACGTTTTGACCGCTGCCTCCACCTTGTCGAGGGAATTTATGGCCTCGACATGGACAAGATGCATGTGCGGCCCCTGGATTTCCGCAATCCACTTGTCCGGGTCCAACACCATCCAGTGGAATTCGTATATGGCCTCGGGGAGGCCCTTCAGCTCTTCCAGGCCGATGGTCTTGTTAGGGACGAAAACGCCGTCCATGATGTCTATCTGGATTTCCCGCACGAGGCCGCGCACCTGGGCGATGCGGTGCAGAAGCTCGCCCCTGGTTTTCACAAGGATGGCTGGTATGACCTCTGCCTCCATAAGCGTAGCCTTTTTCCTGAATCCGGCACCCGCCAACACTGGTCCGCCAGAACATCCTGAACCGGGAACCGGAAACGCGATTTGGGCGCCCGCACGCCCTCTGAATAGGAGTTGGCTCTAAGAATATATAAAGATTCCGAAAAAGGCGCGCTGGATTAGCGGCGCCCGGGCCGGCAGGCTTTGGTTGTTTATTGGTGGAAAACCAATAATAAATATAAACCCCAAGCTGGAACCCGTATCCATGAAGCTCGAATTGGGCGAGATAGTGCATATCCAGGAGACCGCCCTGACAATAAGGGGATCCAGGAGGCGCACCACCGTGCCAGGTGAAATCGTGAAATACCTGCACCTCAAAGACGGCGAAAAAATCAGGTGGGTGCTGCTGAAGGACGGCACCCTCATGGTCCTGCTCGGAAGAGGGCAGAAGGGCAAGCGAACCGCGGGTGACTCCGAATGAACAAATGGCTGCTGATAGCCGCTGTGGCGGTAGTAATTCTTGGGATTGTGCTAATCTTTGCTCCGGGCAAGGTGAGCGACGCGGATGGGAGAACCGAGGTCAGAATCGGGTATTTCCCCAACATGCTCCATGCCCAGGCACTGGTGGGCCGGGCGCAGGGCGCGTTCGAGAAGTCGCTTGCGCCCAATGCCACGGTCAAAATGGTGCCTTTCAATGCCGGACCTTCGGTGATAGAGGCGATGTTCGCAAATGAGTTGGATATCGCGTACGTCGGGCCCAACCCGACAATTAACGGCTATGTCAAATCGAAGGGCGAGGCGCTTTCAATAATAGCCGGCGCCGCAAGCGGGGGCGCCGTCCTTGTCGTCCGCAACGACTCCGGCATCGCGCAGCCCTCAGATTTCGCAGGCAAGAGGGTGGCTAGCCCGCAGCTCGGCAACACGCAGGACGTTGCGCTCCGCGCGTGGCTCATGCAGAACAACCTGACAATCGGCGCCGGGGAAGGGCAGGTGGAGGTCATTCCGACCGCCAATCCGGACATCCTCACCCTGTTCAAGAAGAACGAGATTGATGCGGCCTGGGTTCCTGAACCGTGGGGCGCAAGGCTCGTCCAGGAAGGGGGCGGAAAAATATACCTTGACGAGCGCACGCTCTGGCCTGAAGGAAAGTTCGTGACCGCGAACGTCATTGTGAGGAAGGAATTCATGAGGGAGCATCCGGACATCGTGAGGAAGTTCCTCGTTTCGCATGTCGAGCTCACGCAGTGGATAAACGCACACCCGGATGAGGCGAAAACGCTCATGAACGCCCAGATTGAGGACCTGACGTCCAAGGCATTGCCGATTTCGGTCCTTGACGAGGCGTTCGCCAGATGCGAGATAACATACGACCCGATAAGCTCCTCGCTCGCCACGTCCGCGCAAAGCGCCTACGGCCTCGGTTTCCTCGGCGATGCCGAGCCAAACCTCACGGGAATTTATAATCTTGCGCCCCTTAACGAGGTGTTGAAGGCCAGGGGGCTTGGGGAAGTCAGATGAAAAAAGGGGATTCGAAAACGGGCGCGCGGGAAGGCCGCGTTCCCAAGATATCCATCCAGGGGGTCTCGAAGGAGTTCCATATGAAGGATGGGAAGCTCAGCGCACTTGATGGAATAGACATAGACGTCGGAGAGGGCGAGTTCCTTTGCATAGTCGGCCCGAGTGGCTGCGGGAAGTCGACGCTCCTGAATATAATCGCGGGGCTCCAGATGCCCGAGAAGGGGCGGGTCCTCATGGGCGGCAAGGAAGTCCGCGGCCCGGGCCCGGATCGGGTGGTGATGTTCCAGGAGTCGGCGCTTTTCCCCTGGCTGACCGCCATACAGAATATCGAGTTCGGCCTCAAGATGAAAGGGGTGGGGAAGGAGGAAAGGCGCGGGATTGCACTCCATTACCTGAATCTGGTCAATTTGAAGAGATTCGAAAACTCGCTCGTCCACGAGCTTTCCGGCGGGATGAAGCAACGTGTCGCGCTCGCCCGCGCGCTGGCGATGGAACCGGAGGTCCTCCTCATGGACGAGCCGTTTGCCGCCCTCGATGCGCAAAGCCGCGACCAGTTCCATATCGAGCTCCAGCAGATATGGATGAAGACCGGGCAGACGATTGTGTTTGTGACGCACAATGTCAGCGAGGCCGTCTGCCTTGGCGACCGGGTAATCCTCCTCACCTACCGGCCGGGCCGGGTCAAAAAAGAATTCCGCGTCGAATATCCCAGGCCCCGCGAATCGCGCGGCGTGCCGAAACTGGGATCCATCGCATCCAGGATTCTTAGCGAACTCAGGGTTGAATTCGAAAGGTACATGAAAGAGGCATTGCATGATGGGCGAAACTAGCTTGACATTCATCGTCTTCTGCATGGCGGCCATCCTGGCATGGCACATGGTGGCCGAGGCCGGGATCTGGCCGGATTACGTCTTCCCGTCGCCTTCGGGCGTTTTTTCCGCGCTTGCCCACGGGATAACCGACGAGAGCTTCCTACACGGCACGATAGCGAGCCTTAAACGCATGGCCATGGGATTCGGAATCGCGCTGGTGGTTGGGATTTCCCTTGGCGTGGCCATTTCGCAAAGCAAGCATATCGAGCACACGCTCGGGACGCTGATACTCGGCGTGCAGACGCTGCCCAGCATCTGCTGGCTGCCTCTAGCCGTCCTCTGGTTCGGCCTCAGCGACAAGGCGATCATGTTCGTCGTGGTCGCCGGTGCAGTAGGCTCGATAACCATGGCGATAAGCTCGGGCATATCGAACGTCCCGCCCATATACATAAACGCGGCAAGGACCATGGGCGCCAAAGAGCTGAACCTCTATTATGAGGTCATTTTCCCGGCAGCGCTCCCCACGATAATCGCCGGCGTGCGGCAGGGCTGGTCGTTCGCATGGCGCTCGCTCATGGCCGGCGAGCTGATTTATGTCAGTGCGGGCCTGGGCCAGCTGCTGCAGGTCGGGCGCGAGCTGAACGACATCAACCAGGTCGTCGCGGTCATGTTCGTCATCATGAGCATCGGGTTCCTGATTGAACGGTTGTTCTTCACCAGCATCGAGATGGACGTCAGGAAGAAATGGGGTCTTGGCGCGAAAAGGGCGTGATGCCGTTGCAAGTTGGAGAAAGTGGGGGAATAGGTTTTTAATAACAATCCTGCATAATCAATCAACAACGCTGTTTTTTCCAAGCGCCAAAAGCGCGGGAAAAAGCGGCTTGGAAACCGGAAAAAACAGAAAGTTGGGAATATATTTAAAAAGTTAATTACAATAGAATGGTAGCAAGGATGAAAAATGAAATTGGACCACATACACATTACGGTAAACGCGAAGATCGATCCTTCTTTTAAGGCGTTGCCAAAGGACGATGCGAAGCGTTTTGTGGACGGGCTGCTGAAGGAGATTCACATGAAGCCCCTCGGGCCCATCAACTGGGCCGATGCCGAGGACCTCGATTTTCCCGGCCAAAGCTTCGTGCAGATGATTACCACCAGCCACTGCTCGCTTCACTTATTCACCCACAAGGACGGCACGAACGAAATCTACTTCGACCTGTACTCGTGCAAGCCGTTCGACTCGGAGAGGGTGGTCGCCCTTCTTGACCAGAAGTTCGGCCTGAAGGAGTGGCATGGCGTCTTGTACCACAGGGCAAACGACGGCAAGCCCCAGGTCAGGATGATCGGCACCGCGGCCAAAGAGGTCATGGTGGCGAAAGTTCGGAACTGATTTTTCCCCTTTCTTGTTATTTTCATCTTTTCTCGTCTTCCCTTTAGCGCAAGCCCGGGCACAACGGTTATAATCTGCGCGCAAGGAATCGATTCATGAAGTCCCTTTTGCTATCGGTCGGAATCCTGGTTTTGCTTTCCGGGGCGGTTTTCGCAGGATGCGCGTCAGAAGCATACAGCAAGACGTGCAATTCGTGCTCTTTCGATGCGAACGGCAAGGTGGACCGGTCGTGCTCCGACGGATATAAGAACGGGGGCACCGCCTGCGTCAGCACGTCTTATCCGTTAATGGCGACGAAATACGCTGAAGGCAAATGCCCGCAGTTAGAATCGTGCGCTGATGAGCTGCGCAGCTGCACGGCGCAGTATAATAGCGGAGATGACAAGGCAGATTGCGCTGAAGGTTCTGCTGCGATCTGTTATGCCGCT
>JAGVPF010000013.1 GCA_020052325.1 archaeon | reverse complement strand
TGTTGAAATTGTGCTCAAGGAGCGGCTTTTCGGCAAATCCCACGACCTTCCCGCCCTCGACCTTCGCGACCCCGTATTCCAGGGGGGTTTTGGCATGGTATAGCGCGATGGTCGCGATGGCGCCGCTTTTTTTATGCTGCTTCAGCATGTCCATCATGTCGATGTCGGTAAGGTGGTCGCCCATCACTACGGCGAACGTCTCCCTCACCTTGCCCTTGAAATGGGCAATCGAGCCTGCGGTGTTGAGCTTCTCCTTTTCGATTGAGTAATCGATTTTGAGGCCGAACCTGGAGCCGTCGCCGAAATAGGATGTGATCGCTTCGTGGCGGTAGCCAGCGGTAATCACGATGTCCTTCATCCCGGCCCGTTTCAGGTTGTCCAGCACATATTCCAGAATCGGCTTCCCGCCGAGCATAAGCATCGGCTTCGGTGCCGAATAGGTGTAGGGCCTTAGCCTCGTTCCTTCCCCCCCTGCAAGCACGAATACACGCATAGTTTTTCACCTTTTTTCAGATTATCAGATAATATGCCAGGATTGCCCCGGCCAGAGAGCATATGAAATTGGTCGTCCCTTTCGTCCCCAGACCGCGTTCCTCGAACACCCCGAAAACCGTGTCGATGATGGAACCCACCAGCCCGATTAATGCCACTAGAAACCCCTGGGTCGGGGTCAATTGGAAAAGGAAAACCGAGGCAACGCCAATCGCGGCGGCGCCGGAAAGGGAACCGACCGTGCCCATGACGCTCATTGCCCCGCTCGTTCCGGGCTTGACAGGCTTCATGTCGAAGAGGGATATCGGATCCTTCGGGTCGAGGACGCCAAGCTCCGAGCCGAACTTGTCGGCCATCACCGAGGATATCGATGCTATGAAAGGCACGGGGCCGACGACGGGGCTTGCGAGCGCCAAAGCCGAAGGCAGAAGCCCGTTGGATAAAACGTTCTCCCAGCCGCGCTCGTGCTCGTAGAGGCCCATGTCCTTCTTTATCTCGTATTCGTATTTCGTAACTGCGATTGCGAGGAAGAAAAAAACGAGCATGAGGGCAAGGTATGCCAGGCCCCCCGCAAACAGCAGCACGGCTCCAAAGAAGAGCGCCAGCAGGACGCCTTTCGTATCCAGGACGCCTTTCATGGGAACCCTGCTACTTCTGTATCTTGATTTAAATCGAAGAGACCTTGGTCTTCGAGCCGTCCTCGGAGGTCAGTTCCTCGGTGGATATCGCGATGTCCTGCACTTTCGCGCTCGTCATGAACCTGTGGCGTACGATTTCTGCCACGTCGACCGCGCGGGATATCAGCTTGCCCCTCGCCTTGACGGTAACCACGCTTGCGCCGTTGTTGAACTGCGTCACGACCGCGAGGACATAGCCCATGGTCCCCTTCTTCCCCACGTACACCGTGTTGTCGTCCCTCCTGCGTTCGGTTGGCTGGCTCGGCATTTGCTGGGGTTCCATCTCTTCTTGTGAATCCATCTGCTCTTCTTGCGAGCTTACCTGCTCTTCTTGTGATCCTGTCTGTTCATCCATTGTGTACACCTCCCGTGTGTCGCTAGGACTGCCAAGTGTAAGAGCCGGACAAACAATATAAATGTTCCTCATCCCGTCTTCGGCGTGCCGCGTTTCGCAGAATCGCTCAGAGGTTATGGGCGAACCAGGAGCAAACCGTTCCCCGGAGCTTCCCCAGGTGGGTTTCGTCCCGGAAAAGGTGGTCGGCGCCCTCCATCATTTCGAGCGATTTGGGCTCCTTTGCCCAGTGATAAATCTGCCTCGCATGGAAAGGCGGGATAACCTCGTCTTTTGTCCCATGGACAATAAGCAGGGGCCTCCCCAGGACCGCTGCGGCATGCCCGACATTGAATCTCTCGACATCGAGCAGGAATTCCTTCTTGAGGACGATTTTCCGGCCATAGATGAAAGCCCCGCTCGAGCCTTCCCTCTCGGCCTTCTCCACCACATCCTCCGGGAAAACCTCGCGGACGCGTGCCGCCTGCGAGCTTCCGGAGATGAAACCCACCGCGGCGATGCGCGCATCTTCGTTCGCGGCCAGCAGGCCGAGCATGGCGCCCATGCTGTGCCCGGCAACCCCGATGCGTTTTATACCCCGGTTTTCAAGGAGCGTAACTGCGGCACGCACTTCCCCAAGCATTTTCGTATAGGTGGCATCCTCGAGCTTTCCCCCGCTTTCGCCGTTTCCGGAGAAATCGAAGCGCAGGACGGTGAATCCGCTTCCGCAGAGGCAGTCTGCCAGGCTCCGCATGATGCGGTGGTGCTTGGTGCACGTGAAGCAGTGAAGCAGGATGATCCCTTTCCCGTTGGGCACATCTGGAAGGCTGATGATGGCGGCAATCGCATCCTTGGCTTCGTTCTGGAAGCTGATTCTCTGGTCCATTGGAATAGTGATGCCACCCCGGGTTTTTATTCCATCGTTTTTTCGTCGTAAATGACGAATAAATACTATAAAATAACATATAACAACAAAAATGTAATTAAAAAGAACAATAATTTTTTATAATTAACGTAAAAAATAACTGAAAAAATGCAAAAACATATAAATACATCCACCCATATAGATACGTGGGGATGGGAAAGGAATCCGGTGGAGTAACCCGTTTTTACGGGATTTTGGGCGGGGGGAGTGGGGCGTTATGGGGGGTATAAACGAAAAGGGGATGGTGAACCTGGAGGTACTGGCCATAGGGGTGCCTTTCAGGGAACTTGGGTATCGGCGGCTGGAAGACGATTTGAAAAAGCCGCCGTTCCAGAAACGCACGCCACTTCTCACCCGGCTCCACGGGTGACCCATTAGCCCTTTTTTTTAGAAAGCCATAGAAAACCGCTTTCAAGCATCATTAAAAATGCTTTTCAACATATTTTACAACATGGCGGGCAGCAAGGAAATCGAACGGGGAAAGCAGAGGCTTCCAGACCCCACGCTCGGCCCGTCTGACCCGTTGCCGCCGGAGTATCTCGCCAAGGCGCACGCATTTACAGTGAATATGAATGCCGACCCCCTCATCGGTTCCAGGCTGTCAGACAGATATCGCATCACGGAAAAAATCGGCGAGGGCGGGATGGGGAAGATTTACCTTGCCGAAGACGAGAGATTGGGAAAACGGGTAGTGATTAAGATGCTTCCGCCGGCTTTTGCGGGAAAGGAAGAGCTGGCAAGGCGTTTT
>JAGVPF010000014.1 GCA_020052325.1 archaeon | reverse complement strand
CCTTGCCGTCGGAATGCGCCGAAGCACGCGGCCCTGGCCCCCGCCTGCGGGAACTTCCCTGACCGGGACGTTGTAGTATGCGCCGGCCTGCTGCCCGTGCGTGCGCTCGAATCCCTGCAACTGCTCCCTCGTCGGAAGCGAACTGCCGTGGACTTCGGTTACGGACGCCTGGGCAATCTGCCTGACCAATCCGACCTGGCGCATGTATGTCGCCTGTGCCCTGTCGAAAAGCTCAGTCGCTTGCGTAACCTTCGCCTGGGCCTGGGTTTCATTCCCGCCCGTGAGAGCGGTTGCCGCCTCATTCAGGTAACCGTACATCTGACGCAGTGAAGCGTCGTCGAGGAGGTAGAGGTCCGGGATGCGCCTGCGGATGAGTTCCGCGGTCGCTCCCGTCATGCCCTGCACGGTTGTGGAGAGAGTGGATATCTGGCCGGCAAGGGGATGCGGCGCACCGGCTGCAGTCTCGTACGCGCGCTGGCGGTCCTCGCTCACGCGCTGCTCTGCAGCGGGAAGCTCGGCTGTGATAAGTGTCCTTGCCTGGGTAAGCTTGGTTTCAATTGTCCTTGTGTTCGGCCGCCTTGCGTCGAACTGCGTACCGAGCTCGCGTGAGAGCGTCGCGGCTCTTGTGCGTATCTGGGCTGTCCTGCCCCAGGTCGAAATCATCTCAAGGTCGGCAAGAGTCTGCGCGTTCTGCGTGCGCAGCGAAGCAGGCGCTGCTGTTTCCGTGGGCGCTGTCGCAACTGCCGCACCTGCATCCCTTGCGCCGCCGGTAACTGCCGGTCCGCTTGGAACAGGAACTGAAACGGGTACCGGCACCACCGGCACTGCCGTTGAAGGCGCTGCCGTTGCCGGAGCGGAAACTGTCGGAACCACTGCGGTCGCTACCGCTGTTGCGGCCTGAGCCGCCATTGCGATTGTGAGCCTGGTCGTGAGTTCTTCAAGGGCAGCCGGATCTATCGCGCTGTCCTGGTTCCGGCCAGTAAGCGCTGCGCGGTCGCGATATGCGGCGTTCAGCCAGTTGTTGAGCGAGCGGAACCTCTCTTCCCTGGTGGTTCCGGTAATCGGTATGTTAAGCGCGGTCGCATTCGTGGCGAGCGTCTCAAGGAGACTTGTCATGCTCGGGTCTGTGTATGTGACGACAGGGGGAATGGAACTTCTGCGCATCGTGTCGAACTGCGTGCGAATCCCGGTCAGCTGAGTGACAAGATTCGACCTCAATGTTTCAAGAGCCCTCGCATCCATCCGCGTTTCCGCAGCAGCCTCGCGCATCGCACCACCAGTCATAGAAGCACCTACCATAGCGGCTGAGAGCAGGAACCTTCCTAAGAAAGTCAGCCTGCGCCCTGCAGAAGGATTTCGACGTGTAGAATTTAAATCTTCACTATTGAATTCGGAGTTGTCTTGAAGCCTTTTAGGTCCGCCCATATCAATCCCGCCTCTCAATGATTTTGATACACCTAATTCTACTATTTAAAACAGAATAATTTATAAACCAATCTTTGCCACACACGGCGACTATATGTTGATATATGCTGGTGTTGCAATCCGTACATAATATGGGTGGAGGTCTATATAAATATTATAGAATCTCGTTTTTTATGTGCGAAGATAGGAACGAGGGATGGAAAACCCATCGGGCGGCGTCAGGCAGCGATATAAATCGGGCGCACCCAACTCACCCATGCGCATTTCCGGTAACCTCGTGGATGTGGTGAACGGCGATATATACCCGGCAGAAATCGAGTTTGGCAGGAATATCGAGCGCGTGCGGAGGATTGCATCTGCGCCAAAAAGATATATCCTTCCCGGCCTGGTGGACGGCCACATGCACGTGGAAAGCACGATGCTCCTGCCGTCCGAATACGCGAGGGTCGCCGCGAGCCACGGCGTTGTCGCCGCTGTCGCAGACCCGCATGAAATCGGGAACGTGCTTGGCGGGCCGGGTGTGCGGTTCATGATAAGGAACGGCCGCGAATCATGCTTCAAGTTCTTTTTCGGCGCCCCTTCCTGCGTCCCGGCAACGGGATTCGAGACGTCCGGGGCGCGTCTTGGCTCCCGTGAAACGGAGCGGCTTCTTTCCCGCAAAGACGTGTCCCACCTTTCCGAGATGATGGATTACCCGGGCGTCATCGCACGGAACAAGGATGTCATGGCTAAGATTGCTTCCGCTAAAAGGCACGGCAAGAAAGTCGACGGCCACGCCCCAGGGCTCCGGGGCAAGGACCTGGATAAGTACATCTCGGCTGGAATCGACACCGACCACGAATGCTACATGCTGGATGAGGCAGTCGAAAAGGCGGGCAAGGGGATGAAAATCCTGGTCCGCGAGGGTTCGGCGGCCAAGAACCTTTCCACATTGCACCCGATCCTGCGCGGCGGGAGAAACATGCTGTGCACGGACGACATGGAGCCCGGGGACCTGCTTGAAGGCCATATGGACCAGATACTCGCAAAATGCGTGCGGCTTGGGGTAACACCGCTCGACGCCATCCGCAGCTGCACGATTAATCCCTGCGGGCATTACAAACTCGGAACCGGCCTCCTGCGCGTCGGGGACCCCGCCGACATCACGGTCGTGCGGGATTTGCGCTCGTTCAAGGTCATCGAAACGTACGTTGACGGGGCGAGGGCTTACCCATCACGTGGGATGAGAATGAGGATGGCGCGAAGCGCCGCAAGGCCCCTGAACAATTTCCACGCGAGGAGGATTAGCGCGAAGGACATCCCGTTTTTCCCGCAAGGCAGGTACCCGGTGATAGAAGCCATTGATGGGGAGCTCATCACGGAAAAAAGAATCATCGATGCGGCGGATTTCCATAAGGAGCGGGTGCAGAAAATCGTGGTGATTAACCGATACAGGAAAGCGAAGCCTGCGGTAGGATTCATCAGGGGTTTTGGCATCCGGCGCGGCGCGTTCGGCTCCAGCGTGATGCACGACTCGCACAACATCGGGGTGACGGGTACCGACGACGAATCGATTTGCACCGCCGCAAACGCCATCATCGCCAAAAAAGGCGGACTGGCGGTTTTCGACGGCAGGAAAACAAGCATGCTGCCGCTCCCATATGCGGGCCTGATGAGCGGAGAGCGCGCAGAATCAGTCGCTAAAAAGTATGATGGCCTCAAACGGATGGTTAGGGGCATGGGATGCAGGATGAAGGCGCCGTTCATGACGCTTTCATTCATGGGCCTGCTCGTCATCCCGCATATCAAGATTTCCGATAAGGGCCTATTCGACACTGACAGGTTCGGATTCATATGAATGCGCAGAAAACGGAAACGGGAGACGCAAAACGAATGCGGGACGCGGCCAGCGCGCTTCTCCATGATGGTCCGGAGCTGGAGGACTTGGTGGCGGAAATCAGGGACATGCGCAATGGAAGGAAAAGAATCGCGATAGCAATCCCGACGAGGAACTGGAACGAAATCCTCTCCGAACACCTCAAGAGGCTGTCTGCGCAGACGTTCCGCGATTTCGACGTAATCATCGTGTATGGCGAGGATGACGAATACCTGGATGATGTTTGCGGGCTGCAGGTCGTACATATCCGGCGAAAGTCCGACTGCGGTTCCGCCGGGGGATTTTATATAGGGGAGAAATTCGCATTCGACGAGGGGTATGACAGGGTCATCCTCGCGGACAACGACGCCCTCCCGGATTCGGGTTCGCTTGTTCTGGAGCTTGTCCGGGCGGTTGATTCTGGAGCGGACATAGCATTGCCTAAAGTCAGGAACAAGAAGGGCGGCGAGGCCCGCACCATTGACATCATCGCGCAGTACGGGTGCATGAGCAGCGCGATGCTGAAAAAGGCCGGCCTCACATTTTTCCCGTTCTATTTCGGCGGCGAGGATATCGAGCACCTTGAAAGGATGCGAAGGCACGGGGCGAAAATCGCATATGTCGAATCATGTGCCCTCCACCCACCGGCCTCCGCCTCCATGTTCATCGTCAAGCCATCGAAGAAGCTCCATCACCTGCGCGGGTTAATCCTCTTCTCGTACCTCGGAAAATCAGTCATTGACGTGTATTGCGAGATTTTCATGCTCCTTGTCTACGGCCTTTTCCTCCTGCCATGGCGTGCGGGGATTTTTCGGGGCATGTGCGGTGCTGCGTGCCATGCGTCGCAAATGCATTTTTTCAGGCTTAAAACATCAGCGGAGGATGACGTTTCGCCCGCACCGGTGAATGGTGCGGAGGGATTCGGGGCTATCTCCCTTATGGCCGGATTCTATCAGGGCAGGACTGTTTTGGAGAAGGCGGGCAGCGCGTTCCGCTCGCTTATGCGCTATCTTGCGCAGATGCCGAGGATATTCGGGAGGAGCATAGTCTTCGACGGCGCCGTTGGGCATGACGGCATAGCTCTTGCGATTCTGGCCAAAAACAGCTATTTGAAGTATGACGGGAAGATTTTCCCGGTTTTCAAGGAAAACAGGTTCTACCTCTTTCCAATCTTTTTCCTGTATTTCCCGCTCGTTGTTTTCCTTTCGGTGTTTCTTGCGGTGGCCCTCGGAACGTTCGGGTACCTCAGGATGTATATGCTGGGGGTCAGGACTGAGGGGTACGGCGTGCGGAAACAGGAAAAATAATCCGGCCGCCCATTCATCCGCGCTTGACACGCTATTTGAAACGCACCGCATCAGAGAGGAGCGGGAGCTTGCCGTCCTTTTCCGAAACGAGCATCTTGCCAACGCCAGGCCATGGGATTGCGAGCGCAGGGTCCGACCATAAAAGCCCGGCTTCATGCTTCTCCATATACGGGTTGTCCGCCTTGTACGTG
>JAGVPF010000043.1 GCA_020052325.1 archaeon | reverse complement strand
GCCGCTTTCTGTCAAGGTGGAGAACCAGTACGAGCGGTCCAGCTTTGTGGATTTCATAATGCCGCAGGTGATAGCCGTATCGCTGCTATTCTCGTGCTTCCTGCTGGGCTCGATAAGCCTGGTCCGCGAGAAGACGCACAAGACGATAATCCGGGCGCTGCTGGCCCCGGGCGCGCTCACGAACATGGTGGTGGGCAAGATAGTCGCGCTCATGCTTATGTCGTTTGTCCAGATAGCGGTCATACTTCTCGTGGCGCTGCTTCTTTTCGGGGTGAAGCCCCCTGAAAGCCTTGCGATGCTGCTCTGGGGGACCGCGATATCGTCGCTCGTGCTCTCGTCCATCGGGATACTTGTCGGGTTCTATGCCCGGAGCGAATCCGCGGCCATACAAAGCTGCCTCCTTCTCGCCATCCCGATGCTGTTTTTGGGCAACATAATCTTCTCGCCCGACCTTCTCCCCGCGTACACGCAGATTCTGCAGCAGCTGCTGCCGCTTTCGCATGTGACCAGCATCTTCAAGGTGGTGCTGGTAACGAACGGCGACCCGGCCGGAGACATCGCCGCGCTCCTGTCCTATTTCGTGCTTCTTGCGGTGCTGATGGCGTACATCGTCTTCAAGAGGCGGGACATAACGAACTACATCTGAAGACGGCAAGCGGAAGGGGCCCGCACTTCGTTCGCAGCCGGAGAAAAACGAAAAGCGTATTAATCATCGCGGCGAGCTAATTTTATGGCATCAATAATGCGCGCAATCCTGATTCTGGCTTTGCTTGTCCTGCCCCTCGCACATGCGGATGTGGGCCCATCCCCGGCGCCGCCAACGGTAGTGGTGCATCTAGTGAAAGAAGGGCAGCCCGCTTCTTCAGTCGCACAGATTACCTATCACTGCATGGGAACTGATGAGAGGAACGAGACCGGCGCGGTCTCCCCGTATCCAGTCAATCTTTCGTGCAGCGGGGGCACATGCACCAATGACCAGCAATGGTATTACAAGTTCAACCCGTGCTTCAGCTTCCCGCGGGGATACTTCACCTATGAATATGATGGGAAGCAGATTCGCAGCGAGGACTGGGACCTGAATAAAAGCTACGAGAAGTACGACATCACGATAGACGCCCCGACCGGCCAGATTTCAGGCAACAGCGGAAGCTCGTGCAATCTCGCGGGGTTTGTTTTGGCTACAGTTGCGGCTTCGGCACTGGCGTACTCGCGCAAATGAAGGTGCAGTGTTCAACGCGGGGATTTTGCACATGGATTTCCTTTCCGCATACGCGCTCACGGTTTCAATCGAGGCCGTGGCGCTCTATCTTCTTCTCCGCAGGGAATACGGCGCCGCTCTTATTGCGCGCAATGCGGTGCTGGCGAGTTCGCTCACGCTGCCATTCGTATGGTTCGCGTTCCCGGCCCTCGGCCTTCCGTGGGGGCTCCAGACCGCTGCTGCCGAGGCGTTCGCCGCCGTTTCCGAAGCGGGGTTCTACGCCTTCGCTTTCAATGGCATGAAAACGAGGGACGCGCTGCTTGCGAGCGTGCTGTGCAACTGGGCGTCGTTCATCATCGGCCTCGCCATTGGCTAAATCCAGGGGGACGCAGGGGAATGATAAAAAAACAATGCTGCCGATGCATGTGATATGTCACAGGACATTCCGGTGGATATCAGTCTCGATGAGCTAGTGCGGGGGACATGCTACATACTCCTGGTGGAACGGCGATCGCCTTTTGAAAAAATCGAGATGGTTCCGATTGAGGGGGGAAAGCCGGACTGCCCGCCGTTTAGGAAAGTCAGCTTCAGATACCTGGTTTTGGAGGAGTTGAAAAACCAGGGCGATGGCCCTCTTAGGCCGGAAATCGAGGTTGGCGCCGCGCACATGTCCATGGATTTGGAAATGCACCGGGATTACTACCTTAACGGGGTTAGCAAGTCGGACTACCGCCCGGAGTACCACACCAAGGCGGACTTTGCCAGCGCGAAGCTCATCATATTCCTCAATTCGAACCTTGAATTCGCGGTAGGGAACGCCTATGAGGCGCCTGAATGCAGGGCCAAGGTCCTCGAGGCGATAGATAAGTGCGGGGCCCGGGCTGTCCAGCCGGAAATACCGGACGACTAGGGGCCATGCGCAGGATTTAATCAATTATCTGAGTTTCTGTCATATGGACGATTGCAAGGTCACCCCGTGGGAAGTCAGCGGGGAGATTGATTACGACAAGCTCATCAGGCAGTTCGGGACGAGCAGGCTCGACAAGGCGCTCCGCGAGAGGCTTATAAGGCTTTCCGGAGGCGACGAGCCGCACCACATGCTCAGGCGCGACTTCTTCTTCTCGCACAGGGATTTGGGGCCGGTGCTCGATGACATCGAGAAGGGGAAGGGATTTTTCCTTTACACCGGGCGCGGGCCGAGCAAGGCGATGCACATCGGGCACCTCGTGCCGCTGATTTTCACCAAATGGCTTCAGGACAGGTTCAAGGTGAACCTGTATATCGAGATTACGGATGACGAGAAGTTCCTGCACAAGCGCGAGTATGAGTGGAAGGACATCCAGAAGAATGCCGATGACAACATACTCGACATCGCCGCAGTGGGGTTCGACCCCGAGCGCACGTTCATCTTCAAGGACAGCGAGTACGTGCGGAACGTCTATCCGCTCCTCATGAAGACCGCCCGGAAGATTACCGGTTCGACAGCAAAGGCGGTATTCGGATTCGACGATTCGACCAATATCGGCATGCAGTTCTATCCCGCATACCAGGTCGTGCCGACATTTTTCGAGAAGAAAAGGTGCCTTATTCCTGCGGCAATCGACCAGG
>JAGVPF010000046.1 GCA_020052325.1 archaeon | reverse complement strand
GGCCGCATTGGTGATTGCGAGGGATGCGGGGGGCCAATTCCGCATGGAGCCCTGGATGCCGTATCTTGCGCTTTCGATAATCTGCCGCGCGTACTACTACACATCGATAAAGGGCTTTGTGACTGCCCTCGGGCCGTACCAGGCCAGCCTTTTCCTTGAAATCGGCATAGCCGCTTTCATCATCGCTTTCCACGCTCTTCGCGGAAAGGAACTTGCACTCCCCAAACAGACGCGCGGCCTGCTGGCCCCGCTTTCCGCCGGCGCCCTGCTGTTTTTCGGCTCCGTCTCATACAGCATGTCCGTCTCGTGGATAGGCGCGGGCCTGACATCCGCGGTTTATTCGGGAACGCCGATAATAAACTCGGTGCTGGCGTACCTGGCCCTCGGCGAGAGGCTGGATGCGGCAAAATATGCGGCGATTGCGCTCATGGTACTTGGGCTGATGATGATTTTTTTGTGAACTACCCATGGCTAAAGCCATGGGCTTCCTGCTTCATTGACGTTTCTAGTGAAACGTCTCCACAAGCGTTACTTCCCGGCGTTCCACCGGTAGCTCTGTTGAGTATGTTTATCGCAGCGTTGAGGTCCCTATCCATGCTCAGACCGCAGGAAGGGCAATTATGCTGCCTCTCCCAGAGTTCCTTCGGCACGCAGGTTCCACATCTGCTGCAATCTTTTGACGTATTCTTAGGATTCACGAATACCACTTTGATACCAGCACTTTCAGCCTTGTAACTCAGGATATCCGTGAATATGCTCCACCCTGCATCACTTACTCCCTTCCCATGTTCTTCTGCAATGCCTTGCACGTCAAGGTCTTCAAATGCGATCAGGGAGTATCGTGAGAGAAGATCATTAGCTGTTTTATGTAGCCAGTTCCTTCGTGTGCTAGCAACTTTCTGGCAGATTCTTCCGACGTTTATCTTTACTTTCCTTCTGTTTTTGCCATGTAATTTCTTCTTGGATAGATCTCTTTGTGCGCTTGCAAGTTTCTCCTCGTAGATCCTCATATGTTTGGGTTTCTTGAGTCCCTCCCCATTTGAGAGGGTTGCAAAGGTCATCAAACCGAGGTCTACCCCTACAGCTTCGCCTTCTTTCATAGGAACTGGCCGGACTTCTGCTTCTGCTGTAAGAATAGCAAACCATTTGCCAGTTGATTCTCTTTTCAAGGTCAGGGTCTTGATTGTACCGTGAATTTCCCTGTGCTTCTTGATTTTTATCTCCCCGAATGGGGTTACTTTGATTTTTTTATCGGAAAGAGAGAAACCAGACTGCGGATATGCCAGGCTTTTTATTCTATCAAAACTCTTGAAACGTGGAAACCCCCCCTTTTCTCCTCGTTTCTTCATCTTTATTTTTCTATGAAGAGCATCTACCAATCGATCTACAAGTTCTTGACCGGTTTGAGAATACAAACCTGAATTTTTCACCATCTCTCTTAGGCTTCTCGTTGTAGGAAACTTCTGATGATTATCATAAACATCAATTGTGAACTCAAGCATATCATTCCACAATTCTTTTGAGAGCCAGAGATGCTTCTGCATCTCCTTGGCTCGTGTTTTGTTTGGATACAGACGGAATTTGTAAGAACGGATTACGTTCATGATAAACTCAATGCAAATGGCAGTTATAAGGAAGGGGGCAGTTCATTTCCGCGACAGAACTAGGCCCTCTCATCCAACGGCTGAAGCCGTTTCTCTTATGCCTTTCTCAGGAGGGTTTCCCGGGCCGGCGCAACTAAAAAAGAAGGAAAATATTAAAAATATAAAAAAAGGAAAAAATCAGTTCGCAAGCGCGTCAAGCGCAAGCTTGAGCTTTGCGTACTCCGGACTCGCGACAATGAGATACGTCTTGCTGTCCGAAGACAGGCCCCAGACGAAGCTCGATGCGCCCGCTGCCGCGGAGACCTTCTCCTTGCTCACCTGGGAGGCATCCACGAGGATGTAGAAGGTCGGCGTTCCGGCCCTTCCGGTGTTTGCGCCGGAGACCGCCTGCCAGTCGCTCGTCATATCGTCAACGGTGCTGACATATGTGTCGCCATCGACGCACGCTGCGAAGGCCGTCTGGTCTATGCCCGTGATGTTCTGCGCGAGGAGTTTCAGGTTCGCCTTCGAGTACTTGCCGTCGTTCTCCTCAGCCGTCTGCGCAATGAAAATGGCATCGTGCATCTCCCAGTACTTGTCCTGGGCCTTTGCGCACATTGCCGCGTTCGATGCGTCTATCGACTCCTGCCCGAGGAATGCCACGGGGTAGTGCCTCAATGATGCCTTCCCGGTCTTGACATACTCGTCTTCCAGCTTCTTGACGGTGCCGATGATCGGGCCGTACTGTGAAGCGTATGCATCCGCCCACGGGGAGCCGTAAGCCATGCCACAGAACGGGCACTGATAGTCGGAGAATTCCACGACCGTCACCACGGCTGCCGTGGAACCCATGATGGGGGAGGACGAAAGCAGCGACGGTATCTGCATGACCTTCACTGCATTGTCGCCGCTCGTGTTGCCGGTTGTGTTTCCGGTCGTTCCGCCGGTGCTGTTGTTGCACGGGGCGCAGACAGTCTGCGGACATTTAATGATTCCGAAGCCCTGTGTCATCACGGAAATGACGAGCAATACCGCCATCCCGGTTATCAGTATTCCATAAATCAGGTCCTTGCTTAGCGTGACCGAGTTACCTTCATTCTCTGCCAATCAATCACCTCTCTGACTAATAAGGAAATTCTTCCAGATGTCTCCGTTCCTATATATAATTGTTTTGAAATGCTCTGGTTTGCCCAGCGAAAGATAAAAAATATGCGCAGGTATATGGTTGTTTTATGACAACACTCGATCGCGCGATAATCGCTTCCTATGAAAGGGATGGCAAGAGGTTCGAGCTTTTCGTGGACCCGGATGCGGCATACGCGTATGTGGAGAAGCGCAAGCCCGATATCAAGAACATACTCGTGGCTGAGGAGATATACGAGGATGCGAAAAAGGGGGAGAAGGCCAAGGCCGCCGATGTCCAGAAGGTTTTCCACACCACGGACATCATGGCCGTACTGGAATTCATCCTGAAGAACGGCGAGGTCCAGCTGACGACCGAGCAGAGGAGAAAGAAAGTCGAGGAGAAGCGGAAGCAGGTGCTCGCAATCCTGCTGCGCGAGGCCATCGACCCTAGGACAAAGGCGCCGCACACGCAGATAAGGCTCGAGCAGGCGATGGAGCAGGCGAGGATACATTTCGACCCCTTCAAGGACCCGCGCGAGCAGCTTGATGATGTCGTGAAGGCCTTGCGGCCCATAATCCCGATGAAGTTCGAGAAGATGAAGATTGCGGTCAAAGTGCCTGCGGCTTTTGCGCACAAGTGCTACGGCACGCTCAAGAACTACGGCATAGAGAAGGAGCAGTGGCTCGGCAACGGGGACCTGGTGGTGGTCGTCGAGATTTTCGGCGGGCTCCAGGGCGAATTCTACGACAAGCTGAACAAGCTGACGGTGGGCCAGATTGAGACCAAGGTGCTCTCGTCCTAGAGCCCCCGGGGCGATTCAGTCTATTATGATATCCCTTCCTGTGAGTTTCCGGATCCCATCCTGCGAAAGCGCGCGGTCGTCGGCCTCAAGCAATGCATACAGGCGGGGATAGCCCTTCCTCAGCGTTGAGTAGTACGAGTTCTTCTCGCGGAGCGCCTGCAAGACATCCGTTTTGGCTCCCGTCCGGATTCGCTCGCGCCAGATGTCGGCCTTCGCCCGGGCTTCCCGGTATTTTTCCGTTGAAACTGCTTTCGCAAGCGTGTCCTTAAGTGCCATGTCAGCGCCCCTCCTCAAGCTTCGCCCTTGCGAGTGCGACTATCGGGCTCTCGTCCCAGCCTGAATGGTCTATTCCGGCCTCGTCCATGCGCGTTGTTATGTAGATGAGCGCCTCAGCAGCGCTTCTCTTGGATATGAGGGCATCGAACGTCCCTGCCCCGAGCGCGGCATCCAGCCTTGTGCGCACTTCCGTGAAATCCCCGTGGAGGTATGCCTGGACGAGCACGTCATGCCCACCCTCCCCGAGCAGCTGCTCAAGATAATGGCAGGTTACGGTTTCGGCAGGGTATCCGATTCGCCCGGTATCGAAGCCCCTTTCGCGGACCGTTTCCTGCGCCAGCAATTCGGTCATTCCCTCGTGCATGTTCCATGAGGCCGCATCGCCTTTGAATATCGGCTGCCCTTCTTCGTCCCTCCAGCGAACAGACCTCCCCCCGCCGAGGAAGGATGCGTAATGCAGCAGCTCGTGGAGCACGACATGGCGCGCTTCTCCCTCTGGGAATTCGAGGATGTCGTCGGTGATGACTATCGCGTTGGTCCCGATAAGGTATCCGCCGAGGGCGCTAATCATCTGCAGTTCCATGATTATCTGGCCGGGCGACACATGCTCGGTTTCCTGGAAATCGCAAAGCACTGCCGGGGTGGAGGATATGCGCCCTGAGATGGCATCCCCCACAATCTGGGGCAGCCATTGCCCCGCGATTTCCGTTGCGTAGGACTGGTAACGGGAATCCCTGCGGCTCGCCAGCTCGGGAACGGCTGAAAAATCACCTTCATTGACAATCTGTCCAGGCGCCTCGTTGCCCGAAGCGGCCCCCACGAATTCCTCATCTGTTGCGACCCGCCTCGGCTGGGGGCGGGGAAAGCGGCCTAATTGGGCCCTCATCATCTCACCCCAGCGCCCGCCGGGTTCCGAAGGGACGCGCTGAGGCGGGGGCGGGGGGGATGCTGGAGCCTGCTCGTCATCGGCCGACTTGGATGAAAGC
>JAGVPF010000058.1 GCA_020052325.1 archaeon | reverse complement strand
GGTGAATTTGATGTAATTCAGGGTTCCGCTCTTCTCCACATCGTCAAGCTCGGCCTTCGCTATCGCGGAGCCGCATTTGGGGCACCAGTATACTGGGTATTTGCTCATATAGACGAGCTTGCCCTCATACATCCGCCTGAGCGAAAGCTGGACCTTGCGGTGGTAATCCGGCTCCATCGTCCTGTACTCGTACCGCCAATCCGGGGAAAAGCCCATCTGCTGCATCTGCAGCTTCATCCTCGCGATGAATTCCTGCGTCCATTCCACGCATTTCTCGCGGAACTGGGCCGGCGGCAGGCGCCCGAACTTCTTCTCCACCTTGACTTCGGTCGGGAACCCCTGGGTGTCCCAGCCCTGCGGGTAATAGACGTTGAACCCGCGCATCCTCTTGTACCTGGCGATGAAGTCGATGAAGCTGTACGAAAGGACGTGGCCCATGTGGAGCTCCCCGCTTGTGAACGGTGGGGGCGTGTCTATGGAATAAATCTGTTTCGCCTCATCCTTCTCGTCGAAGCGGAAAGCGCCTTCCTCCTCCCACTGCTTCTGCCACTTCTCCTCTATGTTCCTCTCAAAGCGCTGCTGGAGCATAAGTATCGGAAAAGAGTGGCGTCCTTGTTTTTAAAAAACGAGAGCTTTAAAGAAAAAAATTATTCGGCCTGCCTGGGCACGCGGACCGGCACGTACTCGCCGGGCCTGTGCATGTGCGCGCGGATGAGCAGGGTCGCCTGGTCGCTGGCCATCTGCCTCATCTGCTCCTCATTAATCGTGACTGTCCTTCCGCTGGGGGACCTCTCGGTCGGCTCTTCCCCCCTGGCAAATCTGTCTGCCACGCTGCCCAAGGCCCCTCCCACCAGCCGGCTGTACTCCTGAAGCAGCTGCCGATACTCTTCTTCGAGCTGCCTTTTCTTGCGCGCATCGGTAGTGGAATTAATCTTCTCCTGTATGTCCCTCATGCTGTTGCGCAGGTTTTCCGAATGCGCAACTGCGGCCTCCCTGAGCATCTCCTGGAACGGACCCTGCGAAGCCATGTCTGAATAAGCGCTCGCAATGACCGAAGTCGAAAAACCGTACTCTACGGCAGCGCGCGCGAAATCCTCATGAGCTTGATTGATTTGTTCAGGCGTCTTGCCCAACGCCTGACCCCTCTCATCAATCTGGCGTCTGCCTTCCACTGCTATGGTGGAGTCGAGGCCTACGATTCCCATCCCGGCACCGCGACGGAATACATCGCCAAGGGCATGGCCTTGCCTGTCCGCTTCATGCCTGTTCCCGTTCAATAGGGCATCTGCCATGCCCCGGGTGCCATTCGCCACCCCCTCAAATATGCCAAAATGCTGCCTCAGGGCGATATATGTCGCAGATGGATCAACCTGCGGCGCTACCCTGGCCAGGGACTGGGCAAACTCGCGCTGGCTCCCAAGGCTGACAAATCCCAATAAGTTCTGAAGGACCGTATCGGCTACGCCTGGCAGCAATCTCCTCGCATCGGGCATCGCTATTTCGACAGCTCGGGTGTTTATCTGAGTCGGAGCAATCTGCGGTTCTTCTGAAATCCTTGCGGGACTAGTCATAATAAAACCCTGTAAAAAAGTATTTAAGATATTATCTGCTTGCGTACAGGCTGTCCCTGCCGTTGGGTTCGACCAGCAGCGAGGCGCTTCCACCGGCAGAGCTGGAGTGATATGTAGCGGCATATATGATGTATTCGCCGTTTCCCCTCCGCGTTATTGCTTCACCTTGTGCGTTTAGGGGGAATATATACGCATTGACGAAGTTGGTAGTAACTCCATTGTTGTTGAACGTGCCGGTTTCCACGATGAAATTCACGCGAGCCATCTCCTGGCCGGTGACCGTGCGAACATAGCTTGCAAAACCCGTAAGGTCAACACCCCTTGCTCCGGGAGTGGGTGCAGATGGATTCGAGTCCCTCTCTCTGGGGAATGCAATATCGAGCTCCCTCACTCCTTGGCTTGGAATTAAAGTCACTACGAACCAAGCCTCATTCGGAACACGAACCGAGTTCGCATATCTTCCATCAGGCTGCGACGGAACCGTTTCCGGCTCCCGGTATCTTGCGGTCTGGGTGTTCAAATCAGCCAGCCTTGTATCCAACCTGACGACATTCAATGTCCTTCCGGCGATTTCCACCGTGCTTGCTGTAGGTGAAACTGCATCCTTGGCTGAAACCAACGTGTATCCTATTGATGGGTTTACACCAGTTACTCTCTGAATCTCAGTTGAAGGGCTTCTTATCTGCGGCAATGTCGGCTGTGCGCCTGCCATTGTAGACGCGCATCCGCCTAATCCTAGAAGTGCAACGCCGCCGAGCATCGCGGCCTCTTTCATCCTGCCCCATAAACCAGCGGGCAATCTGGCCTTTTCATGAACGCCCTTTCTTTCCTGCTCAAAAGTCAGCCCTTTCATGATTCCCACCCGACATATATAGCCACAAAACTTATTATAAAAGTTGGCTTTTCCCACATTTTTTTGTGAAAAAATACGTATATTGTCGTATTTGTTATTTTTCACATTTTTTTTCGATGCCCTTTAAAGTAATTTGTACAATTTACACTAAAACTAGGGAATTTTATACATCTCTTTATAACTACTACCACAAAAATGGCATGCTGTACCCTCGTATCCCACCCCTGCGCCTGGCAGTGTGATACTTCACTTCTGCAGGTTCCTCGGGTCCTGCGCTTCGGGTTCGACGAGCAGGGTTATTCCCCTGTTGCATCCGAATTCAGGGCTCAGAGGGACATAGCTGGTTGTAAGGGCGAGCTGGCTGCCCCTGTACTGGCCAATCCTGTTGCCCTCAGAATCCAGGGGCAGGAGGTGTACCAGATATCTCGTTACTGGAATGCCCTCGTAACTATGGTCCCCGACTGACTGGGATATCGGTTTCATCCTCGCAACATCCCTGCCAGAAACCTCACGAACCAGTCTCCTGAATGGCTCGGCATCCATCTTGCAAACCCCGTCTTCCCCCATCATCTCCATTTGGGCCGGAAGCCGTGCATTCTCTCCGCGCAGCGCCCGCAACCATGTGCCATATTGTTTTATGATGCCTGTGAAGTACCATCTGCCGTCATTTTCTATGAAAGCCGCCCCGCTAAACGCCTGGCGCTCCGACCCTGTAACTACCATCAGCGAGCGATAACTTCCCCCCGACCTTTCCTCAATCCAATGCGGAGCGCTGGCCGTCTCCATCACGGAAATCGTTTCGCCAAGCCTGAATGCGGAAATCTCAGTATTATACGCCGTCATCCTGGCAGATTCGGCATACCTCAAGGAATACGCCGGAACACTGGCCGATGTCGCGCATGCCGATACGCCCATCAGCCCTGCGACCGCAAGCGCCGCACCCAATCCCAACCTCTTGCTGGTCTCCCCCCTCAGCGCCTCATCAGCATGAACGAGCCGTTTCATATCAACATCTCCATATAATCTACAACAATTGTTGTTTTATAGATATCGGTTACCCCTACCAGGTTAGCATCTGCTCGATTGCCGGGGGCCTGGAAAAGGAGCTGGCGATTAGCTTCGCTTCCTTGCGTTCAAGGACGTTTGCCGCCTCGGATGCATCCCGGAGGGCGAATCCGGGATTCAGTGCAGGCCTTTCCGCAAGTTCAACCATGAAATTGTATTGGCGGAGGAGTTTGCCCCTGTCAATATGACCGACATACCTGGCTGGCCCTGCGACCTCCAGCCTCTCCATGGTTTTGCAGAGCGTCTCATCAATCCCCATCGCCCCAACCCTCTCCGTCGGCAACCTGTCCTCGTAGAGCACAATCGAACCATCGAAAATGACAACGAGCGCAACCGCGATGCTCTCTATGCCGCTCCTCCTGGCTATTGTGAGAAGATATCGCTCCAGTTTTGGAGGGACCTTGCATGGTTTTACCATCATCACACCAATAATATATAAAATATAACAAACAATATTTAAAACTTGCTGCCTTTCACTTATTAAAGAAGAAAATCTGTTATTTTTATTAAAAAATTTAAGGCTTTTTAGTGAAAGCACTGGATATATCCAAAATTGTTTAATAAGAAACTGTGAAAGAATTAGCATATCGCGTATCCGGGAAATCAGACGTTAAGCCGCATGCCGTCACGGGCCGCAATCGTCCTGATTCCGCTCTCCTTCTCGATTTTTTCAGCCTCTTTTGCTGGCCCGAGCTTGAGCATCTTCATCCCCATATGGGTGATGGCGCAGGTTTTGGGTTTTGCCGCCTTCAGGACTGCGGCGACCTCCTGCGTCCAGAGGTGCCCCCCGTATTTATCGGCTTCCGGCTTGATGCAGTTCACAATCAGCAGGTCGCACCCGGCAAAACCCGTTCCCAGGCTTTCGAAATAATCGGTGTCGCTGATATGGCCGATTACCTTTCCCCCGATATATATCTTGAAGCCGAAAGCCGAAGGCTCCTCGTGCTTCATCCCGATTCCTTCGAATACGAACTCCCCGTGCCCCGTCCGGAACGTTTTTTTCTCACCGATTTCCGGCACGTAGACTATTTCGGCTTTTTTCTGGTGATAGTCGCTTATCCCCTTGTCCGCAGTCTCGTCGCCCATCAGGGTATGCCTGCTGCCGATGACAATCCCCTTTTTCTTAAGGCCGTAATGCGTCATGCCTTCTATGAGCGCCATCGCGTCGCTCACATGGTCCACGTGGTTGTGCGTCACGATGATACAATCCAGCGAGAGGGGGTCCTGCCTGTTGCGGATTGAATGAATGAGGGCGCCGGGCCCCGGGTCGACATGGATGTTGGCAAACGGGGAGTTGATGCGGAAGCCGCCGGTGCCCCGGGCCTGCTTGATGAGGTTTATCCTCCCTCCGCCCGTGCCCAGGAATACGATTTCCATGAGCACAACTCTCCGCAAGAGTATTAATTCCTATTCTGGTCTCCTTTAGCAATAGCGACCCCACAAAGGAACAAAATGCCAACAATCTCTGGAATACACGGATTTCCCCTTGCGTTTCCTTCTCTTTTAGGGGTATCTTTTGCCAATCCTGAATCTTCTCTTGGTTGAATGCTTCCATCGACAGTATCCCGACTAACTGTCATCCTCATACCGGGTTCTATATCCGGTTGTG